>USGZ01000036.1 GCA_900554265.1 uncultured Porphyromonadaceae bacterium | reverse complement strand
GACGTAGCCGTGCCATGCCGTCGAACCGCTTTCGTTGCCGTCGGCGTGGTCGCCGTCCTCATAGACGTATTCGTTGATGAATACAGTATATGTGCCGCCGCTGAGGCTTCCTTCGAGACCGGCCTTGTGGAATTCCTCGAGGGTATATGTGCCTGAGCTGCCGTGGGGGCGGTAGCGTGCCATCTTCGAGGAATTCAGCGCGTTGTCGGCCTTGATTATTTCGACCCAGGAGAAATACTTGTAGTCCGGGTCGCCGGGTGCGGGGAGGGACGCGCCATCCTCGGAACTGAAGGACACGGCGCTTCCGTCGAGACGGTAGGCGCGTACAAAGTACTGGAAGGCGCGTACCTGGCTGTCCGTCAGGGAGACGTTTACCTGATTGTAGTGTGCGTCGACGTGGTGATAGGTATCGGTGATGTCGCTGACGGAGCCCTCGGCTCCCGGGCTGTTCTCGCCTTCGCGGCGAGCCTCGACCACGATGTCGCTTACGTTGTTGATTTTTACGTTATAGGTGTACTTGGTGTTGCGGCGTACGCGGAAGTCGGCGGCTTTCTGGAGATTGTCGTCGCCCTCGCAGTAGCCGAGGTGTATGGTGTAGCGCCCCTCGGCAAAGCGCGACGAAAGGCCCAGGGCGGCCAGCGGTTTACCGTTCTCGTCGACTTTCAGCTCCATGCTGACTACAATCTCGACGTATGTAGCGTAGTTGTTGAGGCCGTCGGAATCGGCCGAGGGCACAAGCGAGCGGAATTTGCCGGTATTGAGGCCCTGGGCGTCCTTGAACTCGCGGTCGCGGTAAGTGTAGGCGTTGTCCGCGCTGTAGCCCTGGGCGACCGGATCGAGTCCGGTGCGCTTGTTCTCGAGCTGCCAGAAATCGAAACTGTAGCCGGAGGGGGTCTTTTCCGTATCGGTCATCTGCTGGGTGTCGACGAAGCGGCGCCCGTCGACGGCGCATATGTCCGTCGAGTTTTCGGCTGAGGAGCCGGCGGAGTCGTGCTCATAGAGCCAGGTCGAGGTGGGGACATTGACAACCTGCCAGGATACTATCTGGAAATTGCTGATATTGGATGTGTTGTAGTCGACGTTGAAGGTGACGTGCGATATGAAGCGGCGCATGTGTATGGCGCCGGGGAGGGTGGCGTCGCCGGGATAGATGTCCACGGCCTTGATTGCCGGGCGGCTGCCGTCCGTATGCCTGTCCTCGGTATAGAACCCGCCGAGCATGGGCGCGTTGAGAGGCGTGTTGGTAGGCACTGTGCCCGAACGGTTGAAGGTCACGGCGATATCGGTGTATTTCTGCCAGGTGTCGGCGTTCTGCAGAACCTGGGCCAGCGGAATGAGGTCGCCGTCGACAACGGCGTAGCGGTCGTTGTAATTGGCCATCCCGACAATGTACATCGGGCCGGAAATGGTGTTGATGGTTATGTCCTGAAGCTGGTGCTCGGGCAAGGGGGTGAGGTTACTGAAGAAATGAATGCCCGTACGGCGTCCTGTCTCGGCGTTGAAGGTGGCGATCCAGAGCGAGCGTATCTCGCGGTCGAGACCCTCGGCCATATCGGCGCGGGATACCATCGGAGACTCGACGATATCCAGGGGTACCGATATCGTGGCGGGAAGACCGGCCTCGGGTCCCTGCTTCACAGGGGCCTCGATGGTGTCCGAACAGGCGCACAGGCCCGCGGCCGCAAGAATCGCGGCGCCAAGGGCGAGGATATGTGCCTTTATGCGGATGGCTTTCATTGTCAGTTGAATTCAGGGATGTCCACGCTGGAGATTACCCAGGGGCACACAGTGTAGAATATCTTGATGTTGTAGCGCGAAAGCTGCACGTTGACGATTACGTGGGTGTTGCGCGGCAGGTCGGTCATGAGGATGCTCTGCGAGGGCGTCTGCGGCATGTACCACCTCAGGTCCGACCATTCTGTGGTCTTGCCGTCGATGGTAAGGGCAGTGGCGTAGGAATCGCCGTCGGCTGTCGTGTGGCCTTCGGGAAGATATATGGCGTCGAGTTCGACCGTTTCCTTCGGCGCTATTACTTTCGCTGTATTTACGGAAAGGACGCTGCCGGCGTTGTCCGGCGTGCGGTATGCCGAATAGAACATCTGGTCGGTGTCCGTATAGTCGTAGTCGGGGAAAACATACTGCCGCGCTGCCACATGGTTGATATGGACCTGGTCGACGGTATGGGAGTTCACTGCGTCGTTGTTGGTGATACGGTAAGTGTATTTGGCTGCGGCGCGGTGGATTGTGAAGTCCCGGCGGTAGACGGAGGCGCCTCCGATGCGGACGCCGGTATGTATGGCCGTCATCAGCAGGGGCTTCCGGAGGTTGTAGCCGTCCAGATTATCCGTCCTGTAAAACAGGAGGCGGCGTAAGGCTCCGGGATTCAGACGGTTGCCTACGGCTGCGTTCGCAGCGGAGGTAAAGTAGTCCGTGGCGGACTGCGGAGTGCCGCCGGGTGTTGCGACTATGGCGTCCTTTTCGTTGGCTATCAGGACTATGGTCTTTGTGTCGTTTGCTCTGACGGGGAAATCGCCGCCGGAAGCGACGATATCCGGGGCGGCTTCGAGGTCCCAGAGAGTATTGTGCTCGACTGTACCTGCGCCGTCGGCGATGATAATGCGTACGGTATGGATTTTCTCGCCGTCGTCGGCGGGGCCTTTGTCGGGCTCGTAACCGTCGCCGGTTGCGCGCGAGCCGTAGTCGATGTCGGAAAGCCTGATTTTCAGGCGGAGAATGGCGGTTTCGTCGGTCTGCGGCTCGCTGTCGGCATGCGAGCAGCCTGCCGCGGCGAAAAGAAACGCCGCGGCAAGCGTCAGGCATGGGATGAGAGCCGTAAATTTCAAGGCTTTCCCGATTTCAGGTTATCAGAATTCGAGATTGTTGATGCGCACGGTCCAGTCGAGCACACGGATGTCCAGGGTGAAGTATACGTTCCAGTCGTCCGGGTTGCCGGGTTCGAAGGAACCGAACTTCTTGACGGAGGTAACGGCAAGCTTGTAGATGTTGTTGCGTACCGTACCGAATTCCATCAGGCCTACGGAGGTCGGGTCGCCGTCCTCGTTGTGCTTGTTGTAGGCGAAGTAGTAGCAGAGGTATTTGCCCTCGGCGTTGGGCTTGTAGGCGGTGAAGCCGTTGGCCTTGAGGGTCTCGTCGTCGACGGGTGTATAGACGCCGTCGGTTTCGGTGAATGCGGCCTTGAAGGCAGTGGCCAGGGTCGATACGGGGTAGTTCTCGACTTCGGCGGCGATATGGGCGGCGCTGCCGTACATCACGTTGTTGTACAGGTACATCACTTCGAGGGTGCCGTCCTCCTTGACGTTGCCGAAGCCTTCGCGGGGCTTGATCTCGGCCTCGAATACATAGCCGGTAGTGGCCTTCTTGTCGACGGATTCGATTGCGCCGAATGCGTTCTCGATGCCGTAGCGCCAGATGTGGTAGTTCTTCTTGGAAGCCTCCAGGTCGTTACCCCAGCCGTCCTTGTTGTTCTCCGTGTTGCCGAGAACGGTGTTCAGCTCGGCCCATTCGAGACCGGCAGCGGCGGGATTCAGCGGGTCGATGGCGTCGGGGAGAATGTAGGAATAGGTAGCCTCGTCCGGGCAGACTACGTAGGTGCCGGCGGTCTCCATGCCGAGCTTGCCGGGGCAGAGGGTTACGGCGGCGGGAGTACCTTCGGAGGCTACCGTCGAGATACGGGGCAGATAATAGAACTGGTTGCGGATGTTGAACAGGGCCACGCGGGTGAAGGTCACTTCGGCCACCAGGGGGTGCTTGCCGGCCTCGTTGACGCGGTTCTGGTCGAAGATGGGGTAGGTGTTGGCGCCGCTCTGGGTATAGGCCTCGTTGGCTTCGTCGACTTCGATTTCGGAGGAAGCGTCGCGGAAGTCGAAGCGGCTTGCGGTGCGCATTACCTGGACTTCACCAAGAGGGAATGCGTGGGTGGGGGTATTGTAGGTGCGCAGAGTGGCTTCGTCGGGAAGCTGCTTGCTGGCGAGCTCGGCGCTGGTCATCAGGAAGCCGTTGCTTTTCCAGGTGCCGGTTACGTTGGCGGAGCAGATTTCGTCGATGAAGCTGGCGCCCTCGGCAAGACCTTCGACTACGGCGCGCAGTTCCTCGGTCGGGTTGCAGTAGGCGAAGATATGGACGGTGTTGTTGGCCTGGGCGAAGAGTTTGTCGCGGTCCTGGAACACGATGGTATGGGTGGTGTTGTTGCCACCGGTGATGGGGGAGTCGTTCAGGGAGTAGGTGAGGAACTTGTAGTCGGCGCCTGCCGATTCCTGGGTTGCGAGGACTACGAGGATGGAGCCGACGTTGTTCTCGTCGTTCTGGCCCACTTCGTTGCCTTCGCTGGCGGTAGAGCGCGAGCCCTGGGGCAGGCGGAAGGTAATCTGGGAGTAGAATCCGGATTGCGGTTCGGGCGTGGGTTCGGTGCCGGGACCGTCCTCGCTGCTGCATGCGGTGAGACCTGTTGCCAGGCATACCGCCGCCATGAATTTAGTCAGAAATTTCATGTGTGATAAAATTGGTTAAAAATATTGATATTTATGATTGATTGTATCGGGCATGGATGCGGCGCCCGGAGTTCCGGTCTGCATAAAACCGGGAGTCCGGAGCAGCTGCGGACTTCAACATTTTCCGGCGGGACCGCGCTCAGGTTAAAAATAGTGAGCATACGGCCCGCGGATGTTGAAATCCGACAATACGCATCAGTATGCAAAGGTATGTATAATTTTGTAAATTGCAAGGCGAAAGCTATAGACTGGCTATAGATTTAACAGCCGTGCAGGTGTTTTGAGCCATAACTTGCCAATAAAAAGAGGGCCGCGACCCCGGGAAGGGAATCGCGCCCCCCGATGTTATTCGGGAATCAGGGAGTATCAGCGGACAACGACTTTGGAAGCCTTGTTGCCTGTTACCTTGACGTAGATGCCGGGAGTCATGTTGTCGGCAGTCACGCGTACGCCGTTGAGGTTGAAGTAAACCGGTTCGCCGTCGGCTTCGGCAGCGTCGATTTCGATATCCTCGACGCCGCTGAGCTTGCCGGTTACGGTGTACTCGGCCTTGGCGGGCACGATGCTCTCGGGATTGGTTCCGGGCAGGGAGAAGGCATTGTAGCCGCCGTGCTCGCGCATGTAGACGTGGAGGTTGCCGCCGGCGTCGAAGGACATGTGCGACCATTCGCAGTGACCGGTCGGGATGTCGTACTTGTGCGTCAGAACGGGGTCGATGCCGTCCCAGGCCACGTCGATGATGGAGATGCAGTCGTACTGGCCAACGGCGAGGAGCTTGCCGTCTGCGCTGACTGCGATACCGGAGTTGGAGCTGCCGATGTACTCGAGGGAGCCTGAGTTGACGAGGACCTCGCCGTCGTTGGCGACGATTACGAAGGAAGGCGTGGTGGCGAGGTTATTGCCTGCGCTGCGGCACTGCGAGGAGATGAAGGCATTGTCGGAAATGGCCTTTATCTCGACGTTCTGGTTAGGCATCAGGGAGTTGCCGGCGAGGTTGTCGTAAGCCTGGTCGGGGATGCGGGTAATCTGCTCGTCGGTGCCGATGTTGTAGGCGTATACGCGGTTCTGCACGCCTGCGGTATTACCTGCGGGATAGTCCTCGAGGAAGGAGTAGATGCGGGTGTTCTCGCCCTTGCCCTGGATGCCGATGCAGGAGCTGCCGCCGCCGATGATGGTGCCGTTGTAGGTGTAGGAACCCTTGGGGCCGTCGGTGCCTGTACGTTCGCCGGCAAGGAGCTGGCTCATGTCGGAGGGATTCAGCGGGTCTACAATCCAGTATCCTGCGCCGCCGTCGGACCAGTCGGCGAAGATGGCCTTGCCGTCGCGCTGGTCGCCGCGGAACATGGAGCTCTGGTTCGAAGCCTGCAGGCGCGGGTCATTTACCATGAAGGGACCGGAAACGGTTCCGTCGGGGGCGTAGACTTTGACGCCGCATGCGCCGCCTGTGGTGACTACGGTGTAGCCCAGGGTAGCGGCTTCGGGATCGGTGATGCTGACAACGCCGCCGCGCTTGGTCACGCCGTTGTTGTCCGAGTAGTAGATGCCTGCTTCGGGAATGTTCTTGCTGACAATCTTGACGGCAACATTGTAGGTGCCTTCGAGTACTTCTTCGGCGCCGAAGGTGATGGAGTTCTCACCCTTGGCAACGGCCTCGCCGGGGATTTCGACGGTTTCGCCATTCTCGGTGTTGGTCAGTACGACAGCGGAAGCGGGAGCATTGCCGGTGGCGTTGTAGGCAACGGTGTAGTTGTCGCCGTCCTGAGCCACGGTGATGCCGTAGGCGAATTCACGGTGGGGCTGCGGCTGGGCCACGCCTTCGGTGCTGAAGCGGGTAATCTTGTTGCCGCGAACGAGGAAGAGAACCATGTTGGCGCCCTTGACGTCGCCGAGCTCGTCGACGGTTGCAAGAGGAGTACCGACGGCGAATGCCTCGCCTTCAGCGACTTCCATGGAGGTGTTGGCGGTAGGAACGACTACGGCCTTGTCCATGCCTTCGGTAATGTCGAGCAGGACTACGCCGCCGTTGCCGGCTTCGGTATAGTCGGGAGCCACCATGTAGCTGTGGCCGCTGTAGCGGAAGAAGCCTTCGTTGTTGGCGCCCTTGGCGAGCATGCCTTCGGGCATTACGGTGTAGGCGTTCTCGATGTCGTCGATGTTGACTTCTGCGGGATTGGTGCCGGCGCCGTCCATTACGAAGTACTTGGAATCGCGCGGGGAGATGTTAAGGCGGAAGAATCCGAGGTTCTCGTAAGTGTCGAAGTAGTCGGGAATACCCTTGTTGCGGAAGCTCTCGGAGCTCTTGGCGCCGTCGATTACTTCAAGGACGTTGTACCACACGCGGTGAGTGCCGCCGTTATAGGCGTTCTGGCTGGTGACGAACAGACGGCCTTCGGCCATGGTGCCTGTGTAGGCGATGGTCTCGCCGGTCCATGCGCGGTACATGTTTGCGCTGAGCTGGGTGGTCATCCAGAGTGCCGGGTCGCCTTCGGGCAGACCGTCCTCGTTGTTGGTCCAGCGGTAGAAGTTGGCCACGCCGCGGGTCTCGCCGGCCTCTACCTGGTCGTCGCTGTAATGGCAGAGTTCCTTTGCGGAACCGATGAGGATGCCGTCGGCGGAAACGGCGATGTCGGAGAGGTTCTTCACGGAGCCTTCGGTACCGGCGGTGCCGGGAGTGGCTATGACTTCGAGGGTCTTGGCGTCCAGAACGACGATCTTGGCGGCGTTCTCGGCGTCGAGACCGAGGATGAAGAGCTTGCCGTCGTGGCAGATTACGCGCTGCACGGTGTAGCCGGCGAGCTCGGCGATTTCCTTGTCGGCAACTTTCTGCTCGAAGTTATATTCGTCGCGTGCGCCGAACATGGTGCCCTCGAAGGGGTCGGGATAGTCGACGTAGGTCACTGTCGGGGGAACGTAGCTTTCGCTTTCCATGAAGCCCTTGGCGTAGCTTACCTCAGCGGCGGCGACGGTTACGTCGACGTCCTTGGGAGTCTTGTAGCCTTCGGCCTCGAAGTGGAGCTTATACTCGCCGGGAGCCACGTTCTTGAACACGAACACGCCGTTGAACTGGTTGTCCGTAGTATAGGTGGCGATGGTCTCGGTGCCCTTGAGGAGGGTTACGGTAACGGCATCCAGAGGCTTGTAGAGGTCGTCGTGGGTGGGCAGGGGAACATAGTCGTCGTCGTGGTAGCGCTCGTGCTCGTCGCGTACGATGCCGTAGATGTCGCCGGTGCTTTCCTTGGTCAGACCGAAGAAGTCGGCGATGCCGTGGGCGTAGTTGTAGCCTTCGACGTAGTCGGCGTCCCAGTTCATGTGGCGCAGGGCCGCGGGAGCGTACTGGTGGAAGTAGCCTTCGATGAGGAATCCGGGCACGCCGTGCTTGAGCACGCCCAGGTAACCCATGTAGCCGCGGGAGATGCTGCCGCCGCCGTAGAAGTTGAGGTCACCGCGGATGTTGGGGTTGGTGATGCTGTAGGCGGTCCAGCCTTCGTGGATGTTGGCCATGTGGTAGGGCCATACGGCCTGGGCCATGGCCTTGGAAGTCTGGGTGTGGGTGACGTCGATACCGTCGGCGGCATGGCAGTCGTCGTAGCCGCGGTAAAGTACGATCGGGAAGTTGGTCGTTCTCCAGCCGCCGTTGTCCACGGCATTGGAATGGATGGAGATGAACATGTCGAAGTTGTTGGCATCGACCTCCATGCAGATTTCGGACAGGGAGCGGTTGTAGTACTCGAGGTCCTCGGGTGTGTTGGCGCCCAGCTGGTTCTTGGTGCCGTTGTCGTCGTGGTAGGGGCCGCATTTAACGTGGCTCATCACGATGTTGTTGCTCATGTCGCGTGCGGCGCCGATCTGCCAGCGCTCGCCGGTCTGGTTGAGTTCGGGATTGTATTTGAGACCGAATTCGCGGAGTTTCTCCAGAACGCCGAAGCCCTTGCGGAGGTTGGTGTTGGATTCGAAGAAACTCAGCGTATCCGTGTTGTAGCGGGAGTATGCGGAGTGGCCTTTGATGGCCATGGGGCGGTCGTTTGCGGTCCAGGAACCGTGGCCCGGGTTGATGTAGACTCGCAGTTCGTCGGCTGTAGCTGCGGAAGCGGCCAGGCCGAACAGCGCCATTGCGGCGGCGATTATAAACTTTTTCATGGGCCTGTGTTATTTGAGGTTGATGATGTACATGCGGCCTTCCGGGGTGGCGAAAGCGATTTTGCTGCCGTCGGCGCTGGCGCTGGGATACATTGCGATGATGTCTTCGCCGGTGAGGGTCTGGCGCGTGCCGTCCAGGTTCGAGGCGATGATGGAGGACGATGTCACGAACTCGCCGTTGTCGACATCGTTCATGCCCACGATGGTGTTGTTGTCCAGCCACTTGGCGGCGCGGAGCATGCCGAGACGGCGGACGTCGCTGCCGTCGGTGTTGCATACGAAGCATCCGCGGCCTGCGAGATAGTAGACAACCTTGGTGCCGTCGGGGCTGAGGGCGGGCCAGAGGTAGCTGCCGCGGCCCTGCGGGTCGAGGGTGATGGTGCGGCCACCGGCGGTGTAGTCCAGGTGACCGTAGTTGATGCTGACTACCGGAGCTGCTTCGGCTCGGCCGCCGGCAAGGTTGCGGGTCTTGAGACGACCGTTTTCGATTGCCGTCACGGTGTTGCCGTTCATGGCTACGCCGGCGTTGAGGCGGCGGCTGGGACCTACGATTTCAGTCTCGCGGCCCGATGCCAGGTCGACGCTCTTGAGGGCCGTGCGGCGCAGGTGACGGCGGTCGATGGTGCTCTGGCGGAAGACGATACGGCTGCCGTCGGCGCTGATGGCCACGTCGTTGCCATTGCCGTTGCGGGTGATGGTCGTCGCGGTGCCGTCGGCCAGGGAGATGCGCGTAAGGCCGTCCGAGGCAAGGTCGGAAACCACTACGAAGCTACCGTCCGGGCTGATGGTAGGTACGGAAACCATGAGGCCCTCGGGCAGGTTGACCTCGGCGATGCTCTGTACTTCGACTAACTGGGCCGAAGCGCAGAATCCTGCCAGTACAACCGCAGCAGAAAGGAAAAGTTTTCTCATTGCGTTTGGGAATTTGGTTGGTATTAGTGTGTTGAAGTTGTTGTTGTTTTCGATATGTGATTTCAGGTTGTTGTTGTTGTTGTTGTTGTTGTTGTTGTTGTTGTTGTTGTTGTTGTTGTTGTTG
>USGZ01000035.1 GCA_900554265.1 uncultured Porphyromonadaceae bacterium | reverse complement strand
GTTGCGTCGGGGTTGTCCGGTGCGATCCGATCACACCTCCAGATCAACGTCGAACAGCTCGTGCCAGGGCAGTCCCTGCTCACCCAGTTCCGCAAGAAACGGATCGGGATCGAACTCCTCGACATTGAAGACGCCCGCTCCGCGCCACAGCCCTTTGGCCCACATCGAAGCACCCAAGGCTGCCGGAACACCCGTCGTGAAACTTACGGCCTGCGTGCCGGTCTCCTTGTATGCCATTTCGTGGTCGCAGTTGTTGTAGATGTAGTAGGTGAGGGGCTGGCCGTCCTTGCCGGTGCCGGCAATGCGGCATCCGATGGAGGTTTCGCCGGTGTAGTTCTCGCCGAGGTTCTGCGGGTCGGGCAGCACGGCCTTGAGGAACTGCAGGGGCACGATCTTGGTGCCGTTGTACTCGACTTCGTCGATGCGGGCCATGCCGATGTCCTGGATCACGCGCAGGTGTGTCAGATATTCCTGTCCGAAGGTCATCCAGAAGCGGGCGCGCCTGATTGTCGGATAATTCTTGACCAGGCTCTCGAGTTCCTCATGGAAGAGGAGATAGCTCTCGCGCGGGCCGATGTTGGGATAAGTCAGCGAGCGGTGGAATTCCAGGGGCTTGGTGACGACCCATTTGCCTTCCTCGTAGTAGCGACCGTTCTGGGTAATCTCGCGGATGTTGATTTCGGGATTGAAGTTTGTGGCGAAAGCCTTGCCGTGGTTGCCGGCGTTGCAGTCGACGATGTCGAGGGTCTCCATTTCCGAGAAATAGTGCTTGGCGGCATAGGCCGTGAACACTCCGCTGACACCCGGGTCGAAGCCGCAGCCGAGTATGGCCGTAAGTCCGGCCTTCTCGAAGCGCTCCGCGTAGGCCCACTGCCATGAATACTCGAAATGGGCCACGTCGCGGGGCTCGTAGTTGGCGGTATCGAGGTAGTTGACGCCGGACTGCAGGCAGGCCTCCATGATGGTGAGGTCCTGATAGGGCAGTGCCACATTTATCACCATTGCGGGTTTGTGGCGGCGGAGGAGTTCGACAAGCTCGTCGACATTGTCGGCGTCGACACGGTCGGCGCTGACGTAAGGCTTGCCAATAGCATCGACAACCTTCCGGCACTTGTCCAGGGTACGGGAAACGATTACTATCTCGGAGAAAACTTCCGGATGCTGAGCGCACTTGTGGGCCACTACCGTGCCTACGCCACCGCAGCCGATGATAATAACTTTTGCCATTTCTACAGTGTATGTTTTTTAATTTACATTATTTTCGTTTTCGATTCGCCGGGCAGCCTTTTTCCTGTCGAGCGCTATGGCGGCGAAAGTAAATATGCCCAGGACGATGAGCATCAGCGTCTGCGTACCGAGGACAATATTGGCGAATGCCGCGGCATCGGGACGAGCCACGCCGTAGATGCTCAGACCGAATATGACGCTCCACTGCCAGGGGCCTATTCCGCCGTTGCTGGGAACGCCCATCGAGATGCTGCTGAGCACGAAAGTAACCAGGACGGCCAGTGCCCCGTTGTCGGCGACTACTTCGGCGGTGAAGGGGAAGGAGA
The DNA here is from genome assembly GCA_900554265.1 of uncultured Porphyromonadaceae bacterium. GTDB lineage: Bacteria > Bacteroidota > Bacteroidia > Bacteroidales > Muribaculaceae > CAG-873. Next base: position 8,178 of record USGZ01000035.1, on the reverse strand, counting down.
AGAAGCATACATAGAGCTGAGTGAAGAAGCAACCCCAGATACCGACGGTCCACAGCAGCCACTGGCCTTTGCCTTTCATCCTGACAATTACGGCAAAGCCCTGCCAGAGTTCGCGGAACACATTCTGGACCTTCACTAACCAGCCTACGGAAGTGCGGCGCGTCATAAGAATCCAGAATGCAGCTATGATTACTATTGCGCTTCCCCAGAGCCAGGGCGATGTGAGGGTGACCAGGATGGAGCGGTAGCTGTCCATATTCGCTTCAAGAAAATTCATGATGGCTCCCGATGCGAGTCCGAAAGTTACTACCGTCAGCAGCAGAACCGTTACCGTATCCGCGAGGCGGTCGGCCACCATGCTGCCGAAAACGGTTGTGAACGGAGCTTTCTGACGCTGGGCTATATAGCCGGTTCTCCAAATCTCGCCGAGGCGCGGAAACACAAGGTTTACCGAATATGTGCCGAATATGCTCAGAATAAGGGCGCTGACCGGGGGGTCGATGCCGAGGGCGCGGAGCTGGATACGCCAGCGGTAAGCACGGCACACGAAGCTCACTATACTGATGCATAAGGCCAGGGCTATCCAGCGGAAATCGCACTCGTTGCGGATTATATCCATCATCTGCCCGAAGTCGATATCCGTGAACAGCAGGTAGCACAACCCGACGCTGACAACGAAGGGAATGATGTACTTTACAGCGCCTCTGAGGCCCTTTGCCTGTTTTTTGCTCTTGTTCATAATAAGCCAAGCGCAAAGGTACTAATTTTTTTACTCTTTGCGCCGGCTTTTATATTAATTAATGAAGCAGGTCTATGCCGAAAGTAGGAAAGAAAGCCATCCTTCGGCCCCGGAGGCTTTATCTGCGTTATCAACATTGGCTGTTGATAAGTGTTTAAAACAAAGTCGGAAGATTTTGATAATTAAATTTGGAAAAACCGCAACGATGCATTAAGCCCTGCGTCGCCGGAAAAAGCAAGAGTTTCAGCCTGATTTTTATAAATTAGTTTTGAAAGGCCTTATCGACGGAATATGCTGGTTTATCAACGAAAAACCTACTTCGAAGATTATGAAATTATCAAACATACAGGTTGTGAACATAGTGTTGATAACAGCAAGAATTCTCTGATTTACAATAAAGTAATATGTTTACAATATGTAAACAACGACAATTCTTCATTTTATAAGTCCGGAAGTCAAGAAAACAGCCAAAAATTTACGAACACTATCAACATTCATTTATTTTCCTCCTGAATTTTGCTTTTGGGATAATTTTTTTCAAAAACTTAAAAACAAAAGAAAAAAGAAGACAAAAGAACAGAAGAAGACAAAAGAACAGAAGAAGAAGAAAAAGAGAGAAAGGGTAGAGGCCCGATGAGGAGCTAAAGCTCCTTGCCCTAAAACAAAAAGGGCCGGACTCTTTCAGGAAAGCGAGGTTTTCGCTGAAGGGTCTTTCGCGTGTAATGGGTAAATATTCGAGAGATGGGTGGGAAAAGTTTGGAAAAATTATTAAATTTGCAGTTTGCGGAGGGCTTAGTCTCTGCGCATCCGTTATTTGTTATATAGTTTCTATAATAATACATATTATATAGCATCGGATTCATTACAGACAGCATCGAAAATCTTCATTATAATAGAAATCATAAAGCATATAAAATGAAATACAGCAAACTAATGCTCGTGGCCTTGGGCGCAGGCCTCATCGCACCCGGAGCATCGGCTCGCCAGCTTACGGTTCAGGAAGCCCTCGTGGCAGCAGGCGGCGAAATACAGACTCTCGGCGTCGGCCCGGTGTCGACTTCCCGCACCTTTACCCTGAGCCAGGGAGATATCAACACTGTATATATAGTAGGTACCGGAGGGCAGGGCTACCTGGTACTGTCGGCCGACGACGTCGCACCCGCCGTACTCGGCTATAGCGACAACGGCGGCTTCGACCCGCAGAACATACCCGCCAACATGCAGGAATGGCTCAACGGCTATTCGGACGTAATCGCTCTGGCGGCTGAGAGAGGCGGCCGCGTACTGCAGGCTCCTGCCAACCCTGCGCTGAAGGACATCGCTCCGATGGTCAAGACCCGCTGGAACCAGGGCGAACCTTACAATATACTCTGCCCGATGCAGACCATAAACGGTCAGGTGTACCGCACCTATACCGGCTGCGTGGCCACGGCCATGGCTCAGGTGCTGAAAACCTACGAATATCCGACGCAGGGTTTCGGTACCAACAGCTATACATGGAACAACCAGACCCTGAGTTTCGACTTCGGCAATACGACCTTCGACTGGGCCAACATGACCGATATCTACAACAACAACAGCACCATCGAAGAGGAGGATGCCGTGGCCGAGCTGATGTATGCCTGCGGCATCGCCTCCTATATGAACTACAGCGCCGGCGGTTCCGGCGCCGCCGGCGTCAATGCGGCGGTAGGTCTGGTCAACTATTTCGGCTACGATCCCACCGTCCAGTATCTGATGCGCGACTACTATCCGCTGCCTGTATGGAGCACGATGATTCATGAAGAGCTGTCGAAGGGCCATCCGATTTACTACGACGGCGCCAACGCCTCCGTAGGCCATGCCTTCGTGCTGGACGGCTACCGCTCGGCCGACGGCTTCTTCCACGTAAACTGGGGCTGGGGCGGCATGAGCGACGGCTACTTCTCTATAGTGACCCTCGATCCCGACGCCCAGGGAATCGGCGGCAGCACGGAAGGATATTTCTCGGGTCAGAGCGGCATATTCAACCTCAAGCCCGCCGAGGAGGGTTCCAACGAGATAGCTCCCGTATTCTACTGCCAGGGCCTGAACACGGAAACCAGGACTTACACGCGCGACCAGGACGTTGAAATCGGTTCCGAAAACGGAGGCTTCTTCAACTACAGCCTCGGCGACATGACCGTCAAGTTCGGCCTGAAACTGACGGCATCGAACGGCACGACGGAATATTCGTGGTGGTCTTACGGCAACTACGAACTCGGCTACGGCTACGGCTTCCGTATCTTTGACATCAAGGGTTCGGATTTTCCCAACGTCAGCGGCGAGTATATTGCAGAACCGTGCGTGCAGACAGGCAACAATGTCTACGAAATTCCCTGTCCGGCCGGAATGAGCAGCAAGCTCAAGGTAACCATCGACGGCAACAACATCACCGTGGCTCCGGTACCCGTACAGCGCCATCTTACGGCCAGCGGTTTCGAGGCCCTGACGCCCTTCTACCGCAACCGCCTGGCTATAGTAGAGCTTACCGTAGCCAACAGCGGCGATGAATACTACGGCTCCATAGACGCGCGCCTCTACGACTCCAGCAACAAGATGATTAATCTGGGCACCACCATCGTCGACCTTCTTGACGGCGAATCGCAGACGGTTAGCTTCAGCGGCTCGCTGCCCTTCGGCGTGAAGTTAGGCGCCGGCGAGCTGAAATTCTTCGACGACAACGGCGAGCAGATTGGCGAGAGCTATAGCGTAAACATAGAGAAGGCGCCTTCGGGAGACCCGGTGCTCACTATTTCCAACGTCATGGCACCCGGCGCCGTCTCCGGACTGGGAACCGAGCAGAATCCTTATGTGGTCAACGCGGACAATGTTGAAATCACGGCAAATGTAAGCAATGCCAGCGGCTACTTCTTCAATTCCCTGCGTATCTATTTCTTCGACGGCAGCGGTTCGTCGAGCACCTATCTGCAGGCGCGTCTCATCCCCATCACTGCCGGCGAGACCAAGGTCTACAGCTTCCGCGGCGACATGAGCGGCGCTCTCGAGAAAGGAGTGACCTACGCCTGTCGGTTCGCAGAACTCAAGACCAACAGCGTCGAGACCCTGGCAGGCTCTCCCGTATTCTACGTCACCGTATCGGATCAGTCCGGTATCGCGACCCCCGAAACGGGCAGCTTCGGCGTCTCGCCCAATCCCGTAGAGGGCAGCGCCACCGTAAGCGCTCCCGCGGCCATCACGGGCATGCAGCTCTACAATATTTCCGGCGCGCTCTGCGGCAGCTATGAGGGCAGTGGCGATACGAGCGCCCAGATAGACCTTACCGACAAGGCCGCCGGCCAGTACTTCCTCAAGGTGACAGTCGGGGAAGGCGAGACGGCTACCCTGCGTATCATAAAGAAATAGACTGATCAGCGTAAGCTATAAGGAAACCATGAAGCAGAGATATGCGGTTCTGGACGTAATGAAAGGCGTGGCCATCTTTCTGGTGGTCATGGGCCATGTGCTGACGATGTGCATCCGCGAAATCGACCGCGCCAGCCTTTTCAAGTTCATAGGAGAAATCCATATGCCCCTGTTCTTCTTCGTAAGCGGTTTCCTTGCGCTGCGTCGCGGCGACGACGGCAAAGTGCGCCGTCCGGAACTCCTCCGGCGTGCCCTGCGGCTTCTGCTTCCGATGATCGCGGTCAGCAGCCTGTGGGTTCTCTGGTTTCCCAGTTCGGGGTTGGAGAGCCCTCTTCAGCCCGGCTTCGGCGGTCTGTGGGGCGACGAGTGGAAGAACGGCTACTGGTTCACGCCCGTGCTCTACGAAATCACCCTTGTGTTCGTACCGGCGGCACTGATACTTTCGCGGGTGCGCAATCTCTGGGGGCAGATAGCGGCGATGCTGGGGCTTTGGGTCGTACTGGCCCTGCTTGTCGGGCTTCTGCCGGACCGCTGGGTCGCGGCGACCTCGCTGGGTCTGGCCGTGCGCTTCTTTCCGGCCTTTATCGCCGGCGCCATCGCCGCGGACCGCCGCGAAGCGTTCATGGCTTTCTGCTCGCGCTCCTCTACTCAGACCGCGGCCATCCTGCTGACGGCGCTGCTGCTCGGCTACGTGTGCTACTACTGGCGCTATCCCTTCATTCCTGCCTCCTTCGTGGGCCCCTGCCGCTCGCTGCTGCATGTGTCGCTGGCCATCGTGGCCGTCGGGGTGATGAACCCCTGGGCGCAGACCGGGAGCATCGCCGTGCGGCTATGGTCGCTCTTAGGCCGCAAGAGCCTGGCAATCTATCTGCTGCATTACTTCCTGCTGTTCCCGCTCGGAGCCATCCGCCCGGCGCTGGAGGGCATGGACCTTGCCATCGTGCCCTTAGCCGTGGTAGCGGCTGCGGTAGCGGCCTGCATAATCGGCGGCGTGCTGATAATTGATTACATAATCGGATTTTCCTCACCGCTCGCTCTGGTTCTTACCGGGGCCGCGGCAGCGAAAAAATAGAAAGGAAAAGCGCCCGATGCCATCGCTGATATGTTTCGACCTGGACGACACGCTCTACAAGGAGCGGCAGTACGTCGCGTCCGGCTTCCGGGCGGTGGCGGCGGAAGTGGCGCCGGCGGCGGGTCTCAACGAGCGCATGGTGCTCCAGATAATGCGCAGCGCGCCCAACGCCTTCGACTCGCTGGCGGCGCTCATAGCCCATACGCCGGCGGCCGAGGTGTATACGATACCGCGGATGGTGGAAATCTACCGCGCCCATAAGCCCGAAATCACACCTACCCCAGGCACGGAGGAAGTGCTTGCCGAACTTAAGCGCCGCGGCCACGTGATGGGCATAATAACGGACGGCAACCCTACGCGCCAGCATGCCAAAATCAAGGCCCTCGGGCTTGAGAAGTATTTCGATGCCGGCAATATAACCGTGAGCGAGGATACGCCGACGGACAAACACACTCCCTATCCCTTCGCGGCCGCCGAGCGGCTGGCGCCGGGACTGCCGCGCTATTACATCGGCGATAACGTGAGCAAAGATTTCCACTGGCCGAACCTCAGGGGATGGAATACCGTTATGCTTCGGGACTTCGACGGAGTCAACATCTTTCCTCAGGACCCTATGGCGGTTCCTCCGGAATTCCGTGCCCGCACCACCGTCGACAGTATTTCCGAACTATTGAAGATAACAACATAAAAAGCAAAAAAATATGCCAACCGCACTCATAACCGGCATCACGGGCCAGGACGGTTCCTATCTCGCGGAGTTTCTGCTCGGGAAGGGATACGAGGTCCACGGCCTGATGCGCCGCAGTTCGAGTTTCAATACAGGGCGCATAGAGCACATGTACCTGGACCAGTGGGTCGAGGACCAGCATAACGGCCGGCGCCTAAACTTGCATTACGCCGACATGACGGACTCGTCATCGCTGATACGCGTAATCCGCCTTGTCAAGCCCGACGAAATCTACAACCTGGCCGCGCAGAGCCACGTCAAGGTGAGCTTCGATGTGCCGGAATATACAGCGGACGTCGACGCCCTGGGCACGCTGCGCCTGCTCGAGGCCGTGCGCATACTGGGCATGGAGAAGAAGTGCCGCATCTACCAGGCCTCGACCTCCGAGCTATTCGGCGAGGTGGCGGAGGTGCCGCAGACGGAGCGCACTCCCTTCCATCCGCGTTCGCCCTACTCCGTGGCCAAGCTCTACGCCTTCTGGATCATGAAGAACTACCGCGAGAGCTACGGCATGTTCACCGCCAACGGCATCCTCTTCAACCACGAGAGCGAGCGCCGCGGCGAGAACTTCGTGACGCGCAAAATCACCATGGCCGCCGCCCGCATCGCCGCCGGCAGGCAGAAGAAGCTCTATCTCGGCAACCTGGACGCCAAACGCGACTGGGGCTACGCGCCGGACTACGTGGAGTGCATGTGGCTCATCCTCCAGCAGCCCGAGCCCGACGACTACGTGATAGCCACCGGCGAGTACCACTCAGTCCGCGAGTTCGCCACGATGGCCTTCGCCCGCGCCGGCATCGACCTGCGCTGGGAAGGCAAGGGCCTGGACGAGAAGGGCATCGACACGCGTACGGGCGAAGTGCTCGTGGAAGTCGACCCCAAGTTCTTCCGGCCGGCCGACGTAGAGGAGCTGCTCGGCAACCCCGAGAAGGCGCGCCGCGAACTGGGCTGGAATCCCCGCAAGACCTCCTTCGAGGAACTGGTGAACAAAATGGTCGATTACGATATCGAGCAACTGGGCAAATGAACAAGGACGCTAAAATCTACGTTGCCGGCCACCGCGGACTGGTGGGCTCGGCAATCTACCGAAATCTTCAGCAGCGCGGATTCACCAACCTTGTAGGCCGCTCGCATGCTGAGCTGGACCTGCTGGACCCGGTGGCCGTGCGCGAGTTCTTCGACGCCGAGCGCCCCGATGCCGTAATTCTGGCGGCGGCGCATGTAGGCGGCATCATGGCCAACAGCATCTACCGCGCCGACTTCATCTACCGCAACCTGCAGATTCAGCAGAACGTGATAGGCGAGGCCTACCGCCACGGCGTAAAGCGCCTGCTCTTCCTCGGCTCGACCTGCATCTACCCGCGCGAGGCGCCGCAGCCTATCCGCGAGAACGCACTGCTGACTTCGGCCCTGGAATATACCAACGAGCCTTACGCCCTGGCAAAAATCGCCGGCATGAAGCTATGCGAGAGCATGAACCTCCAGTACGGCACGGAGTATCTCTCCGTGATGCCTACGAACCTCTACGGGCCGAACGATAATTTCGACCTGGTGCGCAGCCACGTGCTGCCGGCAATGATCCGCAAGATGCACCTGGCCAAGCTGATGGGCGAGGGCCGCATGGAGGCAGTGCGGGCCGATCTGCGCCGGCGCCCGGTCGAGGGAATCTCGGATGAATCGACGGATGAAGAGATAAAGGCAGCGCTGGCGCGCTTCGGCATCGAGCCGGGGCGCCTGACCCTCTGGGGTACCGGCAAGCCGCTGCGCGAGTTCCTCTGGAGCGAGGACATGGCCGACGCCTGCGTGCATATCCTGCTGAATACCAGCTTCGCGCAGCTTCGCGAGATGGCCGCCGCCGAGTCGCCGGACATCCGCAACACGCACGTCAACATCGGTACGGGCAAGGAGCTCACCATAGGCGAGCTGGCGCAGCTGATAGCGCGGACCATGGACTACCGGGGCGAAATACTCTGGGATTCGTCGAAACCCGACGGCACGCCGAGAAAGCTATGCGACGTGAGCCGCCTTCACGCGCTTGGCTGGAAGCACAAAGTAGAGCTGCCGGAAGGCGTAGCCCGGCTGTACGAGTGGTATCTCGATAATTGAGAATTTAGAATGCATAATGCATAATTGGCTGAAAGCCTGCGGCTTTACCTTCGTTAAAGCTCACCACGGCCCCCTCGCTGAAGCTCAGGGCTGAAACAAAAATTCTTTTTTCTTTCTGGCGCCGGCTTGCGCGAGCTTTCAGCGCGCAAG
>USGZ01000034.1 GCA_900554265.1 uncultured Porphyromonadaceae bacterium | reverse complement strand
CCCCTGGCCATCAATACCGAAGCTGTGGAGATTCCCGAAGTCGCCGAAGCCGCGGAAAGCACGGACTGGAGCGCCACGCCGCTCGCCGGCGAAGCCGCGCGTCAGGCCGTGACGGCCGACATGGCCCGCAGCTCCTCGCTGAGCAAGCGCGCCGAACTTGCCGCCCAGCGCATATTCGAGCTCCGCGAGATGCGCAGCGACATCCTCTCGGGTCAGGCCGACAACATGCCCGCCGACGGCGCCGCCATGAATCTCGTCCTGGAGAATATCGCGGCGCAGGAAGCAGCCCTGACGGCAATGTTCACCGGAACGCGCCGCACAAGGACCGTCTGCACCAAAGTTAATTTCACCCCGGACACGACCGACGTGAACGGCCGCGTAATCGCCCGTCTTTCCGCCGTCGACGGACTGCTGGACGCCGACAACCTCGCCGGCGCACCCATAACACTTGACTTCACCGTCCTCGAGCGCGGCGAGCTGCCGCTGACGGATAAGGGAGAGGTCAAGACCTTTCCCCGCGGCGGATTCGTATACCGCATTCCCGGCCGCGGCCGCGTAGCCGTAAGCTACGCCGGCGCCAAAGCAGCCGAGGCCGACCTTACGCTGGGACAGCTGGGTGTTGTATTCGGCCTCAATCCCGCGCTCTTCACCGACAAGCGCGAACCCTCCAAAGCCACCTTCGACGCCACTACCGGCGCCCTCATAGAAATCGGCCCTGCCGATACCAATAACTGACAGCAATGGGAAACAAGACCAAAATCTGGCGTTCTGCAAAGGATTACATCATAATCACTTTCGGCATGGCGGTCTACGCCTTCGGATTCTGCGGATTCATCCTGCCGGAGGACGTGGTGATCGGCGGCCTGGCCGGTATCGGCACCATCGTCTACTTCCTTACCGGCATCCCCGTCGGCGTCACCTCGCTGGCCCTCAACCTGGTGCTGCTGGCGATTGCCTACAAGGTCGTCGGCAAGCAGTTCGTGCTCGGCACGGTCTACGGCGCCGTGATGATTTCGGTGTTCATGAGCCTCTTCCAGCCACTGCTCGCCGGGGGCTTCACGCAGGAACCTTTCCTGAACGTGGTGATCGGAGGTATGTGCGCCGGTCTGGGCGTGGGTCTGGCCTTCACGCACAACGGCTCCAGCGGCGGCACGGACATCGTGGCCGCGATGGTGTCCAAGCACACGAACGTCACCGTCGGGCGCACGATGCTCTACGTCGACGTCTGCATCATCTCGTCCAGCTACCTGCTGACGCACAACATCGAGAAAGTCGTCTTCGGCTTTATCGTTCTCTTCCTCTGCTCCTACGTCGCCGACCTGATTATCAACACCAACCGCCAGGCCGTCCAGTTCACGATCTTCTCTTCCAAGTGGGAGCAGATCGCCACGGCCATCAACAACGACGCCAAACGCGGCTGCACCGTGCTCACCGGCATGGGCTGGTACTCCAAGCATGAGGTCAAGATTCTGCTGGTAATGTGCCGCAAGATCGAGGCCGTGACCATCGCCCGAATCATCAAGAGCATCGACCCGCGCGCCTTCTGCACCCAGGCCAACGTCAACGGCGTCTACGGCCAGGGCTTCGACGAACTCAAGGTCAAGATGAAGCCCGTCGAGGACCGCGAGAACTATACCCCGCCGCTGATTCACGTGCCCGTCACCCCCGAACCGAAAGACGACGAAAAATGAGTCAGAACACCCTGCTCGAACGCCTCGAGGGCATCGACGCCCGCTTCGAGGAAATCCGGACCCTGATTACCGACCCGGCGGTGATAGCCGACATGGGCCGCTACGTACGCCTGACCAAGGAGTACAAGGAGCTCGAGCGCCTCACCGCCGCCACCGCGCGCTACCGCCGCCTGCTCGCCAACGCCGAGGAGGCCCGCCAGCTGCTGGCCGACGAAACGGACCCCGAAATGCGCGAGATGGCCCGCCTGGAGCTCGACGAGGCCTCGGCGGAGCTGCCGCGCCTGGAGGAGGAAATCAAGCTCCTTCTCATCCCCGCCGACCCCGAGGACGGCAAGAACGCCATCCTCGAAATCCGCGGCGGTACCGGCGGCGACGAAGCCGCGATTTTCGCCGGCGACCTCTGCAAGATGTATCTCAAATTCTGCGAGAGCAAGGGCTGGAACGCCGCCATTACCTCGGCCAGCGAAGGCGCAGCCGGAGGGTATAAGGAGGTGGTGCTCAGCGTTACCGGCGAGGGCGTCTACGGTGTCCTCAAGTACGAGAGCGGCGTCCACCGCGTCCAGCGCGTTCCCGCCACCGAGACCCAGGGACGCGTCCACACCTCCGCCGCCACCGTCGCGGTGCTACCGGAGGCCGAGCCTTTCGAGGTGCAGATCAACGAGGGCGAAATCAAGTGGGACACCTTCCGCAGCGGCGGTGCCGGAGGTCAGAACGTCAACAAGGTCGAGTCCGGTGTGCGCCTGCGCTACCTCTGGAAGAACCCAAACACGGGCGCGACGGAGGAAATCCTCATCGAGTGTACCGAGACGCGCGACCAGCCCAAGAACAAGGAGCGCGCCCTGAGCCGCCTGCGCACATTCATCTACGACAAGGAACACCAGAAGTACGTCGACGACATCGCCTCGCGCCGCAAGACCATGGTATCCACCGGCGACCGCTCCGCCAAAATCCGCACCTACAACTACCCCCAGGGCCGAATCACGGACCACCGCATCAACTATACCGTCTACGCTCTTGCGGACTTCATGAACGGCGACATCCAGGACGTCATCGACCACCTCATCATCGCAGAAAACGCCGAGAAACTCAAAGCCGCCGCAATGTAGGCCCTCAATAATGCAACAAAGCTAAACACCACGATATATGAAACGCAACGAACTGGTCGATAATATTTTCCGCAAGAAATCATTTCTCTGCGTAGGACTCGACCCCGATACCGCCAAGATTCCCCAGAGCATCGAAGGCACCCCCGCCGAACGCATCGTAAAATTCAACAAGGCCATAATCGACGCCACAGCCCCCTACTGCGTGGCCTATAAGCCAAACGTAGCCTTCTACGAATGCCACGGCGCCGAGGGCTGGAACGCACTCGCCGAAACCGTACGCTACATCCGCGAGAAATATCCGGACCAGTTCATCATCGCCGACGCCAAGCGCGGCGACATCGGCAACACCGCCGCCCGCTACGCCACGACCTTCTTCGAAACCCTCGGCTGCGACGCCGTGACCCTGGCGCCCTACATGGGCGAGGACAGCGTACGGCCCTTCCTGGACCACAAAGGCAAGTGGAGCATCATCCTGGCGCTCACCTCCAACCCCTCGGCCAAAGACTTCGAGCTCGTCGCCGACGGCCGCGGAGTACCCCTGTACCAGCGCGTAATCCGCATGTCGCGCCACTGGGGCTCGCCCGTCGACACCATGTACGTCGTCGGCGCCACCCAGGCCGAAAGCCTGGCCGAAATCCGCAAACTTGCGCCGCGCCACTTCCTCCTTGTGCCCGGCGTCGGCGCACAGGGCGGCAGCCTCGCCGACGTGGCCCGTTACGGCATGATCGACGAATGCGGCCTGCTCGTCAACAGCTCCCGCGGCGTAATCCACGCCTCGACCGCCGACGACTTCGCCGCGGCCGCCAAAGCCGCCGCCAAGACCCTTGCCGAGCAGATGGCCGCCATGCTGCCCAAACGCGAATAAGCGCTGAAATCCAGCGCTTTCGCGACGCATTTTGGAGCGGTCGCACAAAAAGCGCAACAAAAATTTGCACAGACCGCAGAAATATTGTAACTTTGCATCGCTTTTACGGGGAGATGCCCCCGCAGGGCAACCGGAGATTCGCTAGCTCAGCTGGTAGAGCACAACACTTTTAATGTTGGGGTCGTGGGTTCGAGCCCCACGCGGATCACCAATAAAATAAGCCAAATTGCTAATTCACAGCAGTTTGGCTTATTTATTTTCTTAAAATTGTCCTCCTTTCGGGGGCAGCGAAAAATATCGGTTGGGCGGCGGTAGTGTCGGAGTGTATCAGTTGAACACAGAACCTACAAATACTAAAATGCAAAAATGCAGACATAAAATTTGGAGAATCGGACAATTATGTATAATTTTGCTGCCAATCCTATAGATTATCTGTATTTGATTTAACTTTACGTCTGTTTGATGAAACAATGGCAAAAGCCAAAATAACCATATCTCTTTAAACAATGAATAAACCTTTACTGAAAGGACTCTTCGCCCTGGCGTTGATAGGGGGGGGGTAACTCGCTAACTACCAACGCACAGGAAGCGTCCATCGGGAGCGTGCAATACGCGACGCTCGCCGAAGCGTTCACAGCTGCCCAGGAGAACGAAACGATAACCGTTCTCGAGAATCTGGAAGTGGTAGAAATGATACCGGTAACGAAATCCGTGACCCTCGACCTAAACGGTAAGACTATTACCAACAATGTCACGGGCAACAGATTGTTCCGCCTCTCGGGAATCACCTTGACAATCGACGGAAAGAACGGCAGCATCATCACTCCCGAAACCAACACCAGTTCTTTAGGCTTTGTTGACTTCCGCGATGCGAGCAACACGGCCTACGAAGGGACAAAACTTATAGCTTCCGACGTCTCTTTCGAGGGCGCTACTGACACCGGCTCCCTTTTCGCTTTCCGTACTGACGGACAGGCCTTGGATTTCACCAATGTAAATGCCAACCTGACCGGAGGGCTCACTTACAGCATCATCAACGGATATCATCGCAAGGTAGATATTAAACTGACCGGAGGAGAATATATCTGCAACAGCACAAATCAGACAGCCGGCGTGTTCCAGTGCGGACCAGGAAGCTCGGTGAATTTCGACGGCGTGAAAGTGAACACTTCCGTAGGTCCTATCTTTGATGTTGTCGGCAGTACAGCTACATTCACCAACTGCGATATGACGAATACAGCTACGAATTCATATTTCGCGAGCTGCATAGCTCCTTCCAACGGTTCTCAGGTAACAGTCGACGGCGGAACCTATACCGCCAACTATCCTCTGTATATCTTTAGTTCCGGCGGCACGCTCAATGTAGAGGGAGGAAACTTCAACGGCAATATCGCTTCCATCAAGGCTGACAATGAACAGGATGCCCAGCATGAGTCGACCGTCAATGTGGCAGCCGGCACCTTCAACGGCCCGATCAGCGTCGACACCCGCTCGACAATTGAGGTTGCGGAGAACAGTTCGATGGTGCAGACAACGGATGCGGAGGGCAAGACAGTCTATATCGCGGCTCCTCTTACCTCCGATATAGCCGCATACGTAGGCACCACACCCTATACCACGCTCGCCGAAGCATTCGAAGCGGCTGAAGAAGGTCAGGAAGTCGTCGTTTTCAAGGATCAGGATATCGCCGATGTGATTCGCCTAACAAAATCCGTGACCCTCGACCTCAACGGCAAGACACTCACCAATAATGTTGCCCGCAACGCGATGTTCTGCATCAATGGCCCGGAATTCATAATCGACGGTAAGAGCGACATTGGCGATACCGCCGGAACAATTGTCACTCCCGACACCAATACCAATTCCTTCGGTTTAATCGCCTTTACTGTCAGAGGTGTAGCTTACGAGGACACAAAGCTGACCGCTTCCGATGTAAATTTCGAGGGAATAGTCTACGACACCTGTTTCTTCAAATTCTGCGCTAACGGTCAGTCGATAGATTTCACCAATGTGAATGTCGATCTCAAGTCATGCAAGGCATGGAGCATAATCAACGGACACGATTATGACAGGCTCAATATCAATATCAAGGGCGGCGTATATAATTACAACAGCACCGTTGAGAATGTGGGAGTGTTCCAGACAAAAGATAACTGTTCAATCAATTTCGACGGCGTGACTGTGAATACTAATCGCGGTCCTGTATTCGAAGTTTCGGGCAGTACGGCCAAATTCACGGACTGCACAATGACCAATACGTCGACAAATGGTTTCTGTGCGGCATGCGTAGCCGTCGCCAACGGCTCTCAGGTAACAGTCGACGGCGGAACGTATACCGCCAACTATCCTCTTTATATCTATACTACCGGCGGCACGCTCAATGTCGAGGGCGGTAACTTCCACGGCAGCGAGGCGGCTCTCATGGTATCCAACCAGGACGGGACAACCTACTCCTCGGCGGCCAACGTATCCGACGGATATTTCGATGGTCCGCTTATGACCACAGGGGCCAACTCCACGATTCAGCTGCAAGGCGGCTCATACAGCGAGAGACCGGCCGACGAATATGTCGCTCAGGGATATAAGGCCACAGAGAACCCCGACGGCACCTTCGTCGTGGAGGAGGATATCAATACCGGCATCGATGCCATAGAGGCGGCCGGAACTGATGCCGGATACATCTATAATCTCTCCGGAGAAAGAATCTACAGCGACGTGAAGAACCTCCCCGCGGGAATCTATATCATCGGCGGCAAGAAGGTTGTGGTTCGGAACAGATAAAGCTCTTCATAACAGAAATCGAAAAGGAGATAAGCACCAATAGCAGGTGTTTATCTCCTTTTCGTATTTACCCCGATTCGCAATATTCTTTCGCGGTTCAGCGACAAATGGTCGCTGCTGGTCCTCTATACCCTGAGCATGCAGCCGACAATGCGCTTCAACGCCCTGCGCCACGGGATTCCGGACATCTCACAGAAGATGCTCACCAACACACTGCGTACGCTCCAGGAGGACGGCTTCGTGACGCGCAAAATCTATGCCGAGGTCCCGCCGCGGGTCGAATACAGCATCACGGACCGCGCCCGCTCGCTCTTTCCCCACATCGACTCGCTGATCGGCTGGGCAAAAGCCAATATGCCGGCAATCCTCCTCGACCGCTCGAGCCACAAGAAGCAGAAGGAATCCGGGCGTTGACGAAATTTATAATCGTGAGGAGGGGTGCGGGTTTATTATTTTGGAATTTTAATAAATCGGGTAAAATAAAATTTCGCTAATTTTGCGGCCGAAAACCAATCAGCACAGACATGGCATCCGAAACCATACCCCTGTCCTCCAAACCGAGATTCGAGATACTCGACGGCCTGCGTGGCGTGGCCGCCATGATGGTGGTGGCGTTCCACCTTTTCGAGACCTATTCCGCCGGGCCGAGCGAACAGATTCTGAACCACGGCTACCTTGCCGTCGATTTCTTCTTCGGGCTTTCGGGTTTCGTGATAGGCTATGCCTACGACGACCGCTGGAAACGCATGAGCACGTGGAACTTCTTCAAGCGTCGTCTCATCCGCCTGCAGCCGATGGTGATTCTCGGCACGCTGATTGGCGCCTTCTGGTTCTATTTCGGCGCGGCTCCGGGCTTCGAGCTGGTGATGCAGACGCCCTGGTGGAAAGTGTTGCTGATAATGGTGCTCGGCTGCCTCATGTTCCCGACGCCTCCCTCGATGGACATCCGCGGCTGGCGGGAAATCAACTCGCTGAACGGCGCCCAGTGGTCGCTTCTGTGGGAATATGTGGCCAATATCCTCTACGCCCTCTTCATCCGCCGGTTCAGTACCATCGTGCTCGCGGTATTTGTGGTCCTTTCGGGATTCCTGACAATCGACCTGGCCCTGAACATCGACGTCACCGGGCTGCTCGTAATCCGCGATTATGCCAAATATACTGTTATCGGCGGTTTCGGCCTGACGCCGGAACATATATATATCGGCATGTGCCGTCTGCTCTATCCCTTCTTCGGCGGTCTGCTTCTTTATCGCCTGAGCAAATGGCGCATCAATCTTAAACGCGGGGCCATGACGTGGTGCTCGCTGGCAATCGCCGCCACGCTTGTCATGCCCTACATCGGAGGCGAGACGCATCCGTGGCTCAACGGCCTCTACTGCGCCGTAGTCATACTCCTTGTATATCCTGCCATCGTAGCCGCCGGCGCCGGAAGTCCGCTGACCGGCAGGAAGACCATCGCCATCTGCAAGTTTCTCGGCATGATTTCCTATCCGCTCTATATCACCCACTACCCGATGATATACGTTCAGATGAACTGGGCGGCGCAACACGCCGACGCTCCGCTGGGCACGCATATCTGGGTAGCCGTAAGCATCTTCATAGCCTCCATCGCCGTGGCTTACGCCAGCGTCAAGGTCTACGACCTCCCCGTCCGCGCCTGGCTATCCGAGAGATTCCTGCATAAGCGCCCGAAATGATAAGAATGAAAATCACTCATATAGCTATCCTTGCCCGCGACATCGAGTTGCTCAAGGATTTCTACTGCCGCTGGTTCGGCGCGACCGCAGGCCCCAGGTACCATAACCCAAGGAGAGATTTCACCTCATATTTCCTAACTTTTCCCGACGGCGACGCCAGGCTCGAGATAATGAACGAACCCGGAATTACGGACGCTGCCGCCTCCGGTAAGCTTCGCGGATTCAGCCATATAGCCATATCGGCAGGCAGCGAGGAAGCAGTCGACGAACTAACCGAGCGCATGAGGCTCGAAGGTATACCCATCCTCGGCAATCCGCGCACCACCGGCGACGGATACTACGAAAGCATCATCGCTGACCCCGAAGGCAACCTCGTCGAGATTACAGTCTGAAGCCGACTGATTTATCACACTCGTAAGACATATCCATCTAAACTCAGTTTTTTTGCAAAACCGCCCCTATAATCGCAAAATTTTATACCATCAGGCTTCAATAATCGTGATTCCTTGTAAGGTGGCGAAATGTCTTGCGACAAGCCGGGGATGCTGCGGTTTTATTCAATTTTGCAGGGTCTATTGAATAAAAAATCCGTTTTTTATTCAATACAGTGAATATATTGAATAAAATTCGCTACTTTTGCAGTCTAAACAGACTGCGATGAAAACTACTATTATCAGCCAACGGGCGGAGCGTGACGAACTGCTTTCGCGTCCATACCAGCAACGGCAGACTAAGTATGATGCGGAGGAACTTTTGAGGAATCCTCTTATAAAACTTATAACCGGCCCCCGACGCGTCGGCAAGTCCGTTTTCGCTTTGCTTATGTTGCAGGGCAAGAACTTTGCCTATCTCAATTTCGACGATAATCAGCTTCTCGCTAAATGGGATGAGGATTTGGCGATGGCAGCGCTCGATGATGTCTATCCGGGTTATGAATTCATGTTGCTTGATGAAATTCAGAATCTCCCGGATTGGGATTTGTGGGTGAGCAAACTCTACCGCCGCGGAAAGAATCTGATAATAACCGGAAGTAATGCCCGAATGCTAAGCAGCGAAATGGCGTCGGTGCTTACGGGACGCTATCTCCAGATCGAAATGTTGCCTTTCAGCCTCAATGAGACCATGAATTGGAAGAATCTCACCCCGGGCCGCGAGGAAGAAGCGGCGCAGGTCCTGATGCTGGCTGATGACTATATGCGCAATGGCGGCTATCCGGAGACGATTCCGGCACGCAGCATAACCAAGAGTTATCTCTCCACTCTGTTTGATTCGATTCTGCTGAAAGATGTCGCCAAGCGACATAATGTAAGGAATACAACCGACCTATATAACCTGGCCACCTACTTGCTCTCTAATTTCTGTAATCCGGTCTCGGCCAACGAACTCGCCGGTGAACTCGGGTTTTCGAGCGTAGCCACTACCAAAAAGTTCTGCAATTACCTCAACGAGCCTTACCTGTTCTTCTATCTGCCAAGGTTCAACAACAAACTGAAGCTGATGAACAAAGCGCCGAAAAAAGTATATGTCGTCGACAACGGTTTCATACAAAGTACTGCCTTCAATCTAAGCGAAAATCTCGGCAGACTCCTGGAGAATCAGGTATTCGTGGAACTGCTTCGCCGCGGATATGTGCTGGGGAAGACCTTGTTCTACTATCGTACGCGCAACGATAGGGAAATAGACTTTGTGACCCGGAGAGGGCCCAAGGTAGAGCGTCTGATTCAAGTATGCCATAATGTAAGCTCCGAGAAAACGCGTAAACGCGAACTCGAAGCACTCGCCGAAGCAGCCGAAGAACTCCGCTGCGATAATCTTCTTCTGATTACCCACTCAGACCAAGGTCAGCTCGAATGGAACGGACTCTCTATAGATATGGTTTCAGTCAATAGATTTTGAGTCGCCTCCATACGCACCGCGCCCCGGCGGCTTGGTGGAAGCTGTCGGGGCGCGGGG
>USGZ01000033.1 GCA_900554265.1 uncultured Porphyromonadaceae bacterium | reverse complement strand
TCCGCCATAAGGCGCTGATAATCTGCGGATGCTCCAGGGAGCATCCCTACGTCGGCGCGAAACCTTGAGTTTTGAAACGCCCGCATTACGTTATTTGGGTAATCCGGGGCAAAAGGGAGGAAATTTTGGGAGAATTGGCGAATTCTTGAAAAAATTTTTGCAGTAATTTGGATTTCGCAGTTTTAATTCATATATTAGCGGCGCGAATCCCCTGCGGTTCTCCAATCGGGTGATGCATCGTATCATTTCATTTTCCTGTTTCTATTTCTTGCATATCGAGAAAAAAGCTATAAATCCAATCAGAATGACGAAGGCGTAAAATCGGTTTCCGCGTCATCGTCGTCACATTCAGGGAAACCGGATTCCATTTTTATATGAAAAAGCTATTGTTAAGTTTGCTGACAGTGGCGCTCGCCCTGGGGGCGACGGCGTCGCCGGATGTTCCGGAGGCCAAGGCCGGAGGGCGTCCGACGCAGAGCCAGGCCCGCGCCAACGTGGCTCAGTCGGGAAGCGTGGAACTTCTCAGAACGGCTCCCAGGACCCGCGGAGGCCGTGCGGCGCTCGACCTGCGCCAGGAGTTCCGGAATGCCGACCTGGGCGCCATGCGCATGTCGCCGTCAAGGGTTACTGACGCGGTGCCCGAAATCGAGGGCTTCGTATTCAGCCTGGACGCCTGGATAGGCTCCAGCAACAAGAACATCGGGCTCTACAAGCTTCCGCGCACCGGCGCCGGAAATGTGGAGCTGGTATATTCCATCCAGGACAAGATACCCGACGAGGGCGATATCTATACCTACCTGGAGTACGACGGCAAGATTTTCGCATCCTGCCTCGTTTCCGACGACTGGGGCTATCAGCAGGATTACTCGATGCTGGTGTTCGACGCCGCCACGGGCGCTCTTCTCTCATCCGAGGCCTCGACTTACAACGAGTATATGATCAACGCGGCGGTCGACCCGGTGACCAATACGGTTTATGCCGTTACGGGCAGTCCGTTCGAGGACTGGTACGGCGAGACGCACTACAAGTACGGCACGCTGACCATCGACGGCAATTCGGTGACCTTCAATTCCATCTGTAATTTCGACTACTATCCCAAGGTGATGGTATTCGACAACGATGGCCAGCTCTATATGCTTCTTCCCGCCAGGAGCGAAGTCAGCTCCGAGGAGGATGCCGCCATGGTCGTGCGCCTGAACAAGGAGACCGGCACTTTCGACCAGATAGGCCCGCTGCCGGTGAAGGCCGAGTACCGCTCCGGCGCCGTAGTGGACCGCACGACGGGCCGCTGCTACTGGAATGCCAGCGGCATGTACATCACGTCGCTCTACGAGGTCGACCTGGCCAACGCTACAGCCACCAAGCTTTTCGACTATGACTGCGGGCTCTCCGCCGGCGGTCTGAGAATCGCCGCCGCGGCAGCCTCCGGCACGCCGGGGCGCGTCGAGAATCTGACGCTTTCCTTCCCCGAGGCATCGCTGACGGGCAATGTGTCGTTCGACGTTCCCGCTGTCGAGGAAACTTCGGTCGTGGACTATGTGGTTCAGGTCGACAATGTCGAGGTCGCCCGCAAGGAGTGCGCCGCACCCTCGCATGTGGACTTCGAATATACGTCGCCTTCACCGGGCCTCCATACTTTCGCCGTATATCTTGTCAACGGCGAGCTCACCGGCCCGAAGGCCAACGCCTCCATGTTCCTTGGCCACGGCACTCCGAACGCTCCTGAAGTCAGCGCCACCTGGAACGACGGCATCATGACCATCAGCTGGGAACCGGTATCCACGACAGCCGACGGAGGCTATATCGACCCGGCCGAAGTCCGCTATACGGTGGTATGCGATAACGACGGCACTGTAGTGGCCGAGAATATCGCCGCCACGAGCGTCACCGCCGAGGTTCCCGTACCGGAGAGCATCACCCGCTATACCTACACCGTAAGCGCCACCTATCGGGACAAGACCGTCAACGGAACCTCGAATGTGGTTTCGGTAGGCTATATGCCGATTCCCTACATCAACGGTTTCGACAGCCTCGACCAGTGGGACGAACTTACCATCATCAACGCCAACGGCGACAGCAAGACCTGGACATATTACTCCAACAACGCCCGCTACAGCTGGAACAGCGCGCAGGCCGCCGACGACTGGCTCATGACGCCTCCCGTCCGCACCGAGGCCGGCAAGGCATACAAAATCAGCTTCACCGCCCACGGCAGCAGCAATTCATATCCGGAACGCCTTGAGGTGAAGTACGGCAACAGCACCGCCGTCAGTGCTATGACGGGCACAATCCTCGAACCGACCATTCTGGCCGCCACCGCCGAAAACGGCAAGTACGAGTTTATCTACATTCCCGAGGAGACCTCACCCTTCGTGCTCGGATTCCACGCCATCTCGGACAAGGACATGATGAATCTCATTCTCGACGATATCCGCATCGACTTCGGACCCTCGCTGGTAACGCCCGGCGAACCTACCGCCGTGACCGTCACTCCCGACCCCGACGGCGAACTCAAGGTCTCGATTTCCGTCGACGCGCCGGCCGTCGACCTCTCCGGGGCGGCGCTGACCGATAACGTCGACCTCTTCATCAAGCGCGGCGACTATATCGTCAAGCAGGCCAACGTCGCCCCCGGCACGACCGTTACGGCCGAGGATGTACTTGCCGTCCAGGGCGAGGTGACCTACACCATCTATGCCGCCAACGCCGCCGGCGACGGCACGGTAGTGAGCTCGACGGTATTCGTAGGCGTGAAGAAGCCCGTTGCACCGCAGGACATCGTAATGACCGAGGAAGGCAATACCGGCAAGGTGACCATCAGCTGGCCTGCCGTGAACAAAGACGTTGACGGCAACACCATCAACCCGGCCAAGGTAATGTACAAAGTCTACGGCTTCGACGCCGCCGGCTATCCCGAGCTGATCGAAGGTCCCATCAGCGGCACCAGCTACACGATGCAGGCTGTTTCGGCCGACACCCAGGACTTCGTCCAGTACGCCCTCTCGGCAGAGACCGCCGGAGGCGAGAGCGACCTCGTCGCCACCGCGGCCCTGGCCGTCGGCAAGCCCTACGAGGAACTGACCGAATCCTTCGGCAACGGCCGCCTGGCCCACATCTTCCTGATCAAGAAGCTCACCCCCGGTCTTGACATGACCTGGAGCCTCTACAACGACAACGGCGTCGAAGGTATCCCGTCGCAGGACGGCGACAACGGCTACGCCGCCGCCAACGCCCGCAACGTCGGCGCATCCGGCGCCCTCGAGACCGGCAAGGTAATCGTGCCCTCCGATATCGAGAATCCCGCCCTCTCCTTCCATACCTTCAACATCATCGGCGAAAGCAACCAGCCCGACGAGAACCTCGTCGAAATCGCCGTAGCGGAGGTTGGCAGCAACCAGTTCACCACCGTCTTCAGCCGTAGCGTCGACGCCATCTGCGGCGGCCAGCCCGGCTGGGGCAAGGGCATCGCAAGCCTGTCCGCCTTCAAGGGCAAGACCGTGGTAATCCGCATCATCGCCACAGTCAACAGCTACGTATGGACCGCTGTCGACAATCTGAAAATCGAGAACATGACCGGCCACGACCTGCGCCTCGTCTCCATCACGGCGCCCTCCAGCGTCAGGACCGGGGCGGACTACACCGTAGACGTCAAGGTTTCCAACGAAGGCGCCAACGCCGCGGAAGCCTACAGCGTGGAACTCTATGCCGACGACGAGCTTGTAGCCACCGAAGCCTGCGCGGACCACGCCATCGCAACGACCAAGACCGTATCCTTCCCGCAGACCATGCATCCGCTGGCCGAGCAGGCCGTGGCCTTCCATGCCGTACTTGTCTACGCCGAGGATGAGGTGGCCGACAACAACACCTCGGAGAAGACCCTCGTAGCCCCGGTTCTGTCCGTACTTCCCGCCGTCACCGACCTCTCCGCAGTCCGCAATGCCGAAGGCGCCGTCCTGACCTGGAGCGAGCCTGACCTGAGCCAGGGCGTGACCGAAGTCATCAACGAGGGCGTGGAGGAAGCCGAAGCCTGGGCCCACAGCCTTGAAGGCTGGACCTTCGTCGACGCCGACGACGCCTTCGTAGGCGGCTTCCAGAACATGCAGCTCCCCGGCTTCACAATCGGTCAGACCAAGGCATCGTTCTTCGTGTTCAACGCACCCTACGTAGACAACAACACCTTCGCGGCCCATAGCGGCGACCAGTACCTGGCATCGCTCTTCCGCGCCGACGACGGCAAGGTCGACGACTGGGCCATCTCGCCCCAGCTCTCCGGCAACGCACAGAAAATCCGCTTCTATGCCCGCAGCTACAGCAGCCAGTACCCCGAGTCCATCGAGGTCCTCGCTTCCACGACCGGCATTCAGACCGCCGACTTCACCGTAGTGCGTCCCGAGACCGTAGTAGGCGCCAACTGGGAACTCATCGAAGTGCAGCTCCCCGCCGGCACCCAGTACTTCGCGATCCGCAGCGTCGCCACCGGCTCCTTCATGCTGATGATCGACGACATCACCTACGAGAAGGCTTACTCCACCGCCGACCTCTCCATCGTAGGCTACAACATCTGGCGCAACGGCGAGAAGCTCAACGCCGAGCCCGAGGCTGAATGCACCTTCACCGACGCCGCCGCTCCGGACAGCAAGACCACCTATGTAGTCACCACGGTCTACACCGCCGGTGAATCCCGCGGCTCCAACGCCGCCAGCGTCGACGAAAGCGGTCTGGACATGATTGAAGCCAACGTGAGCATCACCGCCGAGGAAGGCAACATCATCGTCCGCGGTGCCGCTGGCGCCCTCGTAACGGTCAACGCCGTCGACGGCCGCACGCTCCACAGCGCCGTGGCTCCCGAAGTTGTCCGCATTCCCGTCGCAGCCGGAATCTACATGGTAACCGTAGGCGACAGGACCTCCAAGATTATCGTCCGCTAACCGCGGTCCCCGATAAACCCTGACTAAAAGAGCCTCCCGGCAACCGCGCCGGGAGGCTCTTTTCATTTTTCTGATCATCGGGATTAATCCCGATTAATCGGGGCTAAGCTCGATTAAACCCGAATAATCCCGATTAAATGCGGCTACTTGTCGACCGTATATCGCATCCAGACGGCGTTGCCCATGCGTTCTACCGAGTCGAGGAAATCCAGACATGCCGAAACGTTGGGCCGCCCCATTTTATCGGATTTCCAACGCGATTATTATTTCAAGTTTTTTGCAATCCCGGACGGCCGTCAGCATCAGGCCGCTATGCACGGCGGTAAACAGGATTTCGGACTTTTTGGCCGACGGGCGGATATTGAAAAGCCAGTCGAGAGCCTCGCTTGCAGGGTGATGCTCCCGACTGGTTCTGCTTTTCGGTTCGGCGCCCGAGGCTTTTACCACTTGACGGGTTCGTTGAGGATGTTGCCGTCGGCGGCGTCCTCGGCGGTGAAGCTATTGCCGCGGTACTGCACGCAGAGCATCGCCAGAGGCTCGGTGCCGTTGTTGCGCACGCTGCGGCGGCCGTCGGGGGCCACGCGGACCACGCTGCCTTCCCCGACGGGGAACACGTCGCCATCAACCTGGAACTCGCCCTTGCCCGAGAGGAAGAAGTATAGTTCCTCGTGGTTCTTGTGGGTATGCAGGAAGCCTGTCTCCTGACCGGGAGCGAATATCTGGAAGGAGAACTCGCCGCCGGTGGCTCCGACTGCCTGACCGCCGAACACCTTGCCGGGAATCTTGATTTCCGGACCGAGTTCGAGTACGTAATCCTTTATGTCGGCGAGCTTGCCGAAGTTTGCGGCGCTGAAATTCGCGCCCTTTTCGATGGTCTGAATCTGTTTCATATGTCTTGCTTATTAGTTTCGTACTGCAAAGTTACGGCGATAGTATTTATCTGTCAAGAACTTACATTTTCACCCCATAGTAACCTTTTTATCGGTTTTGCTGATTATCAGCGAGAAAAAATTTTGCCGCTCGCTTAATTTTTTGCATGTAGATGATGTCATGCGCATATGTCGCAAATAATAACTAACTTTGCAAAAGAAAGTAAGCAACCGCGATGTATGAGAAAGAAAGAGGAAACTGGTTCGATTTTCGAGATGTGCCCGGTGCGCAACGTCATTGCGCGTTTCGGGACCAAGTGGGCGCTGCTTACCGTGCTGATTATCGGCGAGCAGGGCGTGGTGCGTTTCAACGAGCTTTGCCGGCTGATTCCCGACGTATCGTCGAGAGTGCTTTCGTCGACTCTGCGCACTCTCGAGGCCGACGGCTTCATCGACCGCAAAGTCTATGCCGTCGTGCCGCCGAAAGTCGAGTACCGACTTACCGAGGTCGGCGAGTCGCTCCTGCCTCTCATACGGCAGCTGACCGAGTGGGCGCAGGCCAACATGAAGCGCGTAGTCGAGCACCGCAAGGAATTCGAAGCCTCGCAGGCATAGTCAGTCAGCCATGGACCGTATCGAAAGGGAGAAAGCCGTTGTCGGGCAGATGATTGGGATGTATTGCCGCAGGCATCACGGACCGCGAGGCGCGGAGCTCTGCGACGACTGCCGGGCGCTGCTCGCCTATGCGCACCAGCGCCTCGACCGCTGCCCCAAGGGCAACGGCAAGACGAGTTGCCGCAAATGCTCGATACACTGCTACGCACCGGCCATGCGCGAAAAAATTCGGGAAGTGATGAGATTCGCCGGTCCCAGGATGATGTTCGTCCATCCCGTCGCCGCCATCCGCCATCTTATATCGGAAATGAGATAGCGGTTGCCACCTAAGAGTGCTGATAGCGCTTATCTTATGCTGCCTTGGCCGCGGCAAGTGCCGCATCTGCCCGTGCCGTTGCATACGGGGCAGGTGGTCCTTGTCTGGTGGGAGTTGCCGGTGTAATAACCTGTTTCGTGATAGTACCATCCCTGGCCGTTGCAGGTATTGCATCTGCCGGTGCCGTTGCAGCTTACGCATGTTCTGCCTGAACCCGACGAGCTGCCGGACGTGCCGCTGTTATAGCCACCTGCCGGCGCATAGCCTGCCGACGGATACTGTGCCTGATAGTATGCTCTGAAATTGCGCAGCCACGTAGCCCGATGGGCTTCAGTGTAATGGCCATGGTTGTTTATACGGTTTATGGCGCGACGGCAATCGGCGTTACCATGCTCTGCGCCGTCTTCATAGTAGAGATCGGCATAATATTCATCGCGGTCTACGCCTATACCCAATTCATAGCAGAGACCCAGGCATTCGGCAGCGGGATAGAAATTCAACTCATAGGCTTCCTCGAATTTCGCTACGGCCTCCTCGTAGTCGCCATTGACAATGGCTTCCTTTCCCTGGTCTACCAGGCCCATGGCAAACCCCATATTATAGGCCTGATTATTATACGGGTTGTAGTACTGGGCCGACAATGTCAGCGCGCCGAACAGCACGGCTACAATGAATAGAAAATGCCTCATTCTGTATTGAATTATATTTCATTACAAAAGTAGGCATTATTCTACGACAAAGCCGCCCTTGTTTATTAAAGAATGTTAAGATCAGCAGCGTTTCCAGCCTTCGGAGGCGAGGGCGGCGGCTACGACTACGGCGTTATTGTGCGCCCGGTCGTGCGAGGAATACAGCAGGGTCACTTTCGGTTTGGAGGCGATGGTTTCGAGAAGGGCGGCAAAGGCCGGACTGCCCTTGAGCTCGGCGGCGTAGCGCCGGGCGAATTCCTGCCAGCGCTCTTCCGGGGCGGCGTGGAACCACTCCCGCAGCTCCGTCGACGGCGCTATGTCCTTGTCCCACAAATCGTAGTGGAAAGTCTCGTGCGAGAGTCCGCGCGGCCAGAGCCGGTCGATGTATATGCGGAAGCCGTCGTCCGCCGCCGCGGCGTCGTATGCCCGTTTCAATTCTACCAGATGTTCCATGTCGTTATCGAATTATATCGGTCAAACAACCTGCGTGCGCCATTGTTCGCAGGAAATCCGCGTCGGCAGGAAACAATAAAGGCCGGCCCCGGCGAGGGCCAGCCTTTTATGGTATGTAGTCCGGTGGTGCCGGGACTTAGAATTCGGCGTTGTTGGGGGTGCGGGGGAAGGCGATGACGTCGCGGATGTTCTGCATGCCCGTAACGAAGAGCACCAGGCGCTCGAAGCCCAGGCCGAAACCGCTGTGAGGCACGGTGCCGAAGCGGCGGGTGTCGAGGTACCACCACATGTCCTTCATCGGGATGTGGAGCTCCTCGATGCGGCGCAGGAGCTTATTGTAGTCGGCTTCGCGCTCGCTGCCGCCGATGATTTCGCCGATTTTCGGGAAGAGCACGTCCATGGCGCGTACGGTCTTGCCGTCCTCGTTCTGCTTCATGTAGAAGGCCTTGATTTCGGCGGGATAGTCGGTGAGTATCACGGGCTTGTGGAAGTGCTCCTCGACCAGGTAGCGCTCGTGCTCGCTCTGCAGATCGGTGCCCCAGTCGACGGGGAACTCGAACTTGTGGCCCGAGGCCTTGAGGATTTCGACGCCCTCGGTGTAGGTCAGGCGCACGAAGTCGTTGTGGAGCACGAACTCGAGGCGCTCGACGAGGTCCTTGTCGAAATGCTCGGCCAGGAAGTCGATGTCGTCGCGGTTATTCTCAAGGGCGTAGCGGATGCAGTATTTCACGAATTCCTCGGCCAGGTCCATGTTGTCCGTGATGTCGTAGAAGGCCATCTCAGGCTCGATCATCCAGAATTCGGAGAGGTGGCGCGGGGTGTTGGAATTCTCGGCGCGGAAAGTCGGGCCGAAGGTGTAGATCTGACCGAGGGCCGTGGCGCCGAGCTCGCCTTCGAGCTGGCCGCTGACGGTCAGCGCCGTCGGCTTGCCGAAGAAGTCCTTGCTGTAGTCTACCTTGCCGTCCTCGGTGCGCGGCAGGTTCTCCAGGGGCAGCGTCGTCACCTGGAACATCGCTCCGGCGCCCTCGCAGTCGCTGGCGGTAATCAGAGGCGTGTTCAGGTAGAAGAAGCCCTTCTCCTGGAAGAACTTATGGATTGCGTAGGCCAGGGCGCTGCGGATGCGCAGGATGGCGCCGAAAGTCGCCGTGCGCGGGCGCAGGTGCGCTTTCTCGCGGAGGAATTCGAGAGTGTGGCCCTTCTTCTGAAGGGGATATTCGTTGGGGTCGGCTGTGCCGAACACCTCGAGGGTATCGGCCTGCACTTCGCAGCTCTGGCCCTTGCCCATGGATTCGACGAGCTTGCCCTCGACGTGAATCGACGAGCCGGTGGTGACGGCGCGCAGGTCGTCGTCGCTGAACTTGCTCAGGTCGAAGACTATCTGGAGGTTGCGGACGGTCGAACCGTCGTTGAGGGCCACGAACTGTACGTTCTTGTTGCCGCGGCGGGTGCGGACCCAGCCCATTACGCTGACTTCCTTCCCGATATGTTCGGGTTTGAATATATCTGCAATTTTGGTGCGTTTCATTTGAGTGGCATTGAATTAGACGGCAAATATACGAAAATTCTGCGAATATGTGTTTATGCCGTTACAAGGACGATTTTTACCTGGGAATCGAGACTGCGGTCGTCGGCGAAGCCGCAGGCAATTTTCATATTCTTATAGGGCGACAGAAAGGTTGTGATTTCAGTGACTTCAGCCACTGTAAGTACAGGGGTTGAGCTTCGGTTATATCTCAGCATTACCAGACCTCTGCTCTTGTCATCCAGGCCGCCGGGTGTCTTTTCGGCCGCTTCCTTGATGGCGTCGGTCACGCGGTGCTTGCCGCGGCCGATACCGGCGTAGACATATACCGGCTTGCCGCTCTCGCACAGTGGCTCCAAATCTGCTGGGTCAAGCGGCGTAGTATGAGTCCCAACTCCGAAGATTCCGGGCAGCTCGGTCGTCTCGCCGTTGATTTTGCAGGATGTTCGCTCGATGATTTCGCTGAGCGCGTCGGATACTGTTGCCATGGCGCTCAGAACAGATAAGCAACGCGGATGGCCAGCTGGCGGTTGCGCGCTGAGTAGTCGTCGAGCTTGCGGGTCTTGACCAGATAGGTCATGCCCCAGGTGTACTGGCACGAAATCTGCCAGCGCTTGAGAATCTCGAAGCCGCCGCCCACGGCCAGACCCAGGTCGCCGCCGGCATACTTGAACGGATGCTGGCCGTCCTTGCCCTTGAAGCGGCTGTGACCCAGCATGATGCCGAACTCCGGACCGCCGTAGACGAAAGGAGC
>USGZ01000032.1 GCA_900554265.1 uncultured Porphyromonadaceae bacterium | reverse complement strand
CGACCCACGCCGGGTCGTCCCATTGCTCGTTGTTGCGGACACCCGCGTAGCCTAAATCCCAGACTTCGTCGCCATGGTCGCCGAAGTAGAACATTACCGCAGGCCGATGCTGCCAGCGCTCCATAAGCCGGCCTACGACCGAATCGTTGTGGAGCGTCGCGTTGTCGTAATCGGCAATCTGCTGTCGGCGCTCGTCGTTGAGCCAGGGCAGGTCGGCGGTGATGTCGGCGGCGCTGAATCGGCCCGGGTGCGGGTAGCGTTCGTCGTAAGGAAAATGCTGACCTACGAAGTGGTAAATCACCATTTTCTTTCCTGGACGCTCGTAGGGAACCAGAGCGCTGTCCACGTACTCGACGTAGTCCATGTCGTTGTAATAGAACGTCGTGTCCATTACGGCGGTATAGACTTCGCGCATATTCAGCGGCGTATAGAAGACCTTGGTGAGTCCTACGTCGCTGCCGCTTGGCCGGGCCTGGTTGTCGTAATGGTATACGTCCCAGCCGGCCTTGCGAACCAGCATAGGGAAGTAGGCGCCGCTGAACCATGGCTCGCCGTCGCTGAGGCGGTTGGTGCTCATGACGTTGCGAAGCGATAGGGTAGTGTAGTTCGATGGCGCCAGCACGTCGTCGAAGGTCACCAGTCGTCCCGAATCCTTTTCGGCCTGCAGGTAGGGAGTGGTCGGAAGATGATAGCCGTAGACCTGGAAGTGCTTGCGGATGCAGGTCTCGCCGATTAGCACTACTATATCGAAATCGTCCGTGTTCGCCGACGGCTGAGTGACGTTCCATATATTCTGCTGATTATCCGCCCATTTGTCGTAGTCTTCGCTGAAGAGGGAGATGTTCTTGAAGATGTAAAGGTAGCGAGTAAGCGGGTCGCCGTTGGTGCAGTAATCGTGGCGGGAAGTATTATCCCTGATGAGAGGCATACCGCTCCATAAAGTCAGCCTGGCATAGTCGTGGAACCCAAGCAAGGGGCAAAGAGCGATGTCCAGCGTCAGTCCGCCGACGGCAAAAATGACGATAAGCGAGAGTATGAGTCGGCTCCATATTCGGCTACGCTCGGCTTTGCGCCAAAGCCACATGCAGAAAGCGACGAAACCTGCCGTGGCTGCGCAGAACAGCACGAGCAGCAGCCAGTTGAGCGGCGTCATGAACTGACGGAGGAATCCTGCGGCCTCGCCGGTCGTTGTCTCCATTATCAGCGATACGGACATCCAGCTGATGAGGTTCTTGGTGGCCAGCAGGCTTCCGGTATCACACACGGCGATGACGGCGAATGGAAGCAAAAGGACGATTTCGACGATTATTTTCGCTGTCCGATTGCTGATGAGAGTCACAAGCAGGCAAAGTACGTAGGCGAGGAAGCAACTCTGCATCGTGGCGCATGCGAACAGATAAAGGTTTCTGAGCGCA
Organism: uncultured Porphyromonadaceae bacterium; assembly: GCA_900554265.1. Taxonomy (GTDB): domain Bacteria; phylum Bacteroidota; class Bacteroidia; order Bacteroidales; family Muribaculaceae; genus CAG-873. Next base: position 8,766 of record USGZ01000032.1, on the reverse strand, counting down.
CCGATGCCGTTCATGGTGACGTTCGGCATCAGCATCGCCGCCATGAGTGCGAGAAAGAACAGCATATTCTCCCGCACGGGCTTGAAAATATATGACAGCAGCTTTTCCATCAGCACTGCAAAATTAGGGAATAAACTTGAACCCAGCGCAATCTCATTGAAAAAAGCACATAAATCCGGGAGCCAACGGGACATTGCCGCGAAGGGGCGGCGGTTCTGAAAAACCGCCTTTCCATACTTTGCCGGCCGATTGTGAGATAAACTAACATAGCCGCCCAGGGTGTCGGACGGCTATGTTTATGCGGGGTGGAGGTGGTCGGTGTGGGGAATTGGTCAGTCGAGCCAGTGGTTGGCGCGGAAGACGCTGTCGACGGCGGCGGCGGTGTGTCGGCGGTCCCAGTCGTTGCGGTTGCTGAACACGAGGTACTGGAGGTCTTTGTCGGGCCACCATCCGATTATTACGCCGAAACCGCCGTTGGCATTGATATAATAGCATTTGGCCGGCCGTCCGGGTTCCTGGAGGATGGGTGTCGCCGGCGCCCATACCACGTTGTCGACCCCTGAGTTGAGGATGGGGACGAGCATGGTCGCGAGACTCTCGCGGGAGATTATTTTCCCGGACTGCAGGGCGATTTTGAAGCGCAGGTAGTCGTCGGCTGTCGAGCATGCGCCTCGGTCGGCCTTGGTAGTGAAGAAGTCGGCTTCGCCGTAGTCGTATTCGTCCCAGCGGCTTCCTTCGCCGGAGGGGACACTGTCGTGGGCCAGGCGGTAGCCGTGGGCCATGCGGGGGGAACCCGGGGCGCTTCCGTCGAAGAAATAAGTGGAGGTCATTCCTGCGGGAGCGAATATGTTTTCCTGCATCCACCGGCGGAAATCGCAGCCGGTCACGTTCTCGATCAGGGGAGCTATGAGGACGTAGGAAATATCGCGCTTATCGAAGTGTTCGCCCGGATTGTAGGGTACGGTGTCCAGAGCCTGGAAAGTGCGGATATACTCGCGCTCGCTGCCGTAGAGGCGGTAGTCTGAGTTCATGCCGAATGAGGAACGGAATGAGCCTACGTATTCTTCCCATGCCTCGGGTGTGGAGGGTCTCAGGTCCGGCAGACCGGAGGAATGCGTCAGGACATGCCAGACTTTGATTTTGTCGAAGTATTTCGCGGGCAGTTCGGGGAAGAACTTGCTCAGGCTGTCGTCGAGGCTCACGAGTCCCTGCTCGGCGAGTTTCATGATGGCCGCGCCGACGTAGGACTTTGTGCCGGAGGAGATGTTGAAAACGGTGCTGTCCGTAACGGGCGCGCCGGTCTCGAGGTCGGCGGTGCCGTAGCAGCGCTTGAATACGGCGGAGTCGCCGCGCATTACCATGACGATAGCGCCGGGGTCCGAGGGGTCTGGGAAGAGTCCGGCGAATATGCTGTCCAGGGGCTGGGTGATTTCGCAGTCGGGGATGCCGTAGGTATTGACGGCTGCGCGCTGTGAGCAGGACCATACGCCGGAAAAGATGGCGGCGAAGAGCGCCACGCCGGCGACGACGGCTATAATGGATGAAGGTTTGTTCAGTATCTTGTTCATGACAGAACAAAGATACGCCGCCTGGGCCGATTTGCAAACACCCCTGACGATTCTTGTCCTCTTTGTGTCGCTTTTGTCTAAAAGGAAGCGGGTTTGACACACGGTTGCCACAAATCGAGGCGAAACGCCTTCAAAAGGAAAGGCCCGGACGCGGTGCGCCGGGCCTTTCCTGAAAGGATTATTGCAGCTTTTTACTTAACGGGATAGATATCTACGGCCTTGAAGCGGATCTGGCCGGGCTTGCCGCTTTCGGAGCCCATGGTGGCGATAGCGCCGACGGTGAAGGTAACCTCGGAGGCGTTGCCGACCCAGGTGATGGAGGTGTCGCCGGTAGCCTGTGCGGGTTCGATTTTGCCGGTGCTCGGAGTGAGGTCCGTGTAGCGGTAGCCGGCATCCTTGGCCAGGGTTATTACAATCTTGCCCATGGCGGCGCCGGAGATGGTCATCGTGTTGTTGGCGTACAGACGGATGGCCTCGGTGTTGGCGTGGTGGGCGGGATTGGTGGCGCCGGAGTTCTTCTGGATGTCGAAGGTATAGCCGTTGACGGTGCTCGAGCCGGGTACGTCGCCTATAGCCGTGGCGAGGATGTTGACGGCGTCGCCGGTATCGGGATTATCGGGGTTGACGGGATCATCGGGATTGTCGGGCTGGCCGCCGGTGGAGTTCAGCAGGATGTCGTCGACGCACCAGGTGGCGTAGTTGGCGTCTTGGGTGGCGTAGTAGCGGAAGCCGATGTAAATTACGCCGGTGTAGGCGCTCAGGTCGATTGCGCCGGATGGCGTGAAGCCGCTGTAGCCGCTTGCGGGAGCGGTGGCCAGGGTGCAGTCGAGTTTGGTCTTGGTGGCTGTGGCCACGTCGGCGGAGTTGAGGACGTAGACCTCGAATACGGAAGTCGTCGAGCCGTAGCCGTTGACCTGGCTGCGGAAGGAGAGGGTCTTGTTCTGTACCTGGCTCATGTCGACGCCCGGCGATACCAGCCACTGGTCGAAAGGCGGAGTGGTGCCCTTGTAGCCTGTCATGGCGGCGTAGTAGTTGTTGTCGAAGCTGGTCACGTACCAGGCCTTGTCGCCGGAAATGTTGACGTTGTTCCATCCCTGGGGCAGGGAGCCGCTCTCGAATGTGGCGTCGAGGCTCGTAACGACTTCGCCTACGGGCGGGTTCGGGGTGTCGTTGCCGTCGCCGAGGACGTATTCATTGCCGTTCTTGATGCCGGGTCCTCCGCAGTACTTCATCACGTCGCCCTTGATGGCGAGGGTCTTGCCGAGGTTGCCGGGCACGTTGGCCAGGGCCAGGGCGCCGCGGATAGAGGTGCTCAGCTGGATGCCGATGCACTTGTTGGGGTCGGTGCAGTCCGGGGTAGGACCGAGGACGAGGTTGGTGGCTGCGGCGTCGGCCAGACCGAAGCTTGTGCCGGCCAGGGTGGTCGAGGAGCCGCCCGTCGGCATGGAGCCTACGATGTAGCCCTTGACCCATACGCCGCTTTCGACGGCAGTCTGGGTATCGGTGGGATTGAGGGCGATAATCTGAGCCACGTTGTAGGGGCTGTCCTTTACGCCGGTACCCTGGGGAATCTCGCCGGTGTCGATGGAGACGCCCTCGATTTCGAACTCGGCGGGTGTGCCGTTGTTGCCGGTCAGGCCGTAGGTGCCCATGTAGCTTGCGAACTCACCCTGGACGAGGATTTCCTTGCCGAGGTTGCCGGGATTGTTGCGCAGGTTGCCGTACTGGCGCAGGGCGCTTTCGGCGGGCAGGGCGATGACGAGGCAGCTGGCGATGTCCTTGCAGTCGGCTGTCGGGCCGATGACGAGGGTGTTGTTGAGTACGGTGGGCGCGGTCCATTCGATGTCGTCGTTGCCGCTGACGGTCTCCACTTCGGGAGCCACGGCGCCTACGATGTAGCCCTTGACCCATCCCATTGCGGAAACGCCCTGCTTCTGCAGGTCTACGGCCTCGGCCACGGAGTAAGGCTTCTCCTTTGTGCCGGGCTGGTCGCCGACCTTGATCACGCCGTCGCCGTCGATCATGATGATCTGCCAGTTGTTGTTGTAGTAGCTCAGCAGGCCTACCAGGTCGATGTTGCCTACGGGGAGGATTTCGTTCCAGAAGGTGCTGTAGCCGGAGGTGCGGACAATCAGCTTGTTGCCGTTGCGGTCGATGATGTTGCGGTTCTGCTCTTCGTTGGAAGATGTGTGGTAGGCGGAGAACTTCTTGTTGCCGCCGTCCTCGAAGTAGACGTTCTTGAACCGCACCAGCTGGCTCTGCCATTTGCGCAGGCCGGCGGGAGTGTTCTCGATCTGGTCGAAGGTGTTGACGGTCAGGGTGTCGATGTCGGCGGCGTCGGGATAGCCGTTGACTTCGGCGTGCTGCCCGAAGTACTCCTTGCTCATGAAGCTGACCTGCCAGGTCTTGCCGTTGGTGTACCATGAGGGGCGGCCCATCTGCTGGAGACCGGCGTACTTGCCGATGAACATGTCCGTGACGTCCATCACGATTTCCTGGCCTACGCGGTAGTTGAGGTAGAGGTTATAGGAGTCGATGGAGAATGCCAGGGCGGCGGTTTCGTCCTGGATTACGAGGCTTTTGAAAACGTTGCCCTGCTCGTCGGAAGAAATCACACGGCCGCTGATGATGTAATGGCTGCCGTCCTCGCGGGTGCCGATTGTGTCGGCGTAGTTGGCGTCCTCGCTCCAGAAAGCCTCCTTGAGCTCGAGCAGAGTTGTGTTGGGCGTCAGCGACGAAGTGGGCTGCTGGATGGCCACGGTGTCGAAGTCGTCCTGGCATGCGCTGAGCGCCCCGGCGCATACCGCGGCGGTCAGCAGTCCGAAGATATATGATTTGATATTTTTCATACTTGCTTTTATTTGCAGGTGTGCTTACTTGGAGCCCGTAACGTTGAGATTCTTGATTTCCCAGGTGTCGGCGCCTGAAGTTGTGGAAGCGTATTTGAAGGCAATCCGGATTTTCTTGCCGTCGTAGGCCGAGAGGTCGATGGCGCCGGATTGTGCGAAAGTCCAGCTGCCGGCCTCGGGCCATACGGGAATTGTCAGTGCCGTCCACTCGGTGGCTTCCTCAAGGCGTACGCATACGGTGCAGAGCTGGCGCAGTGTGGTCTGGAATTTTGCGGCATGTTCGAAGCTGAGGCTGCAGCCTGTTGCTCCGGAGAGGTCGATTACGGGCGATACGGCATAGGCTTCGGAAGCCTTGGCGGAACCGCCGGCGTAGGCGCTGCCGTTGAGGTAGCCTTTACCCTCGTAAGTCTTCCAGGACCATACGTAGCTGAGGCCTTCGTCCATCGAAACGTTCTCGAGAGTCCAGCCTTCGGGGAGCTCCTGGGAGTCGGGGCTCAGCGAAGCGTATATGCTGGTTTCGGTGCCGGGACCGGGGGAGGGGGCACCCTGGCCGTTGATGCTGACAAGGCGGTTGCCGGTGGTCAGCTGCGGAGTATTGCCCTTGAAGTTGACGATGGTGCCGGCAATGACTACCTTGTCGCCGGCTTTGAGCTGGTCGGTGGCGGTGAATTTCTCGCCGTTGAAATAGTATCCGCGGTAAACGCCGAAGGCATTGTCGGTCGGGGCGCCCTCGGTGTCGGCGATCTTATAGGTCGCGTTGCCGAAGTCGAGGGCGATTTCCGGGGTGCCGACGATGATGCCTTTTACATAGACGTTCTCGATTTTGTCGTTTTCGCCGAGAGCTTTTGCGAGCTGCAGTGCCTTGGCGGCGTTGTAGGGCGATTCGGCTGTGCCGTCGCCTTCGGGTTCTACGGGATTCTCGGGGCCGACGGGACCGGGATTCTCGCCGCTGAAGCCTTCGAGTCCGGCGGCGTCGATGAGGAGAATCTGCCAGTCGTTGTTGTAGTAGCTCAGAATGCCGGTAACGCTGCCGGTGCCGTAGGGCAGGAGCTCGTCGCTGAAGGAAGCGTAGGAGCTGTTGCGGACGTTGAGGCGGTTGCCGTCGGCGTCGGTCACGTAGCGGTTGGTTGTCTGCGCGCCGGCGAAGGGCTGGCCGGCGTCGACGAATGAAACGTCCTTGACGCGAACCAGGCGGCTCTGCCATTTGCGCAGCAGCTGCTCGTCGGCCTTGGCGGCGATAACGTCGGCTACGGTACACTCGGTGGTATCGACCTTCTCGGGCTCGGGAAGACCCATGCCTGTGCGGATTACGTGGGCATGGAAGAGGCTCTCGTCCATGAAGCTCATGGTCGTGCCGCTCACGGCGCCGAACTGCAGCAGGTTATGGTATCCGCCGATGCTCATGCCCGTTGCGTAGACGGCCACTTCCTGGCCGAAGGGCGCATACTCGTAGAGGTCGTAGGCGTTGACGGAGAAAGTCAGGGCAATCTGTTCGCCGTTCTCGTCGGTGCTCTGGACGATGATGTTCTTGTAGATGTTTCCGGTCTCGTCGGAGGAACATACGCGGCCCTTGAAGATGATGGAGTCCATGTTGGCGTTGAGGAAACCGACCTCGGCGGGTGCGTTCATCGTTCCCCAGAACTGCTCCTTGAAAGCCTCCATAGTAATCGTGGGCTCAACCTGTACCGTCGGGGGGAGCACCAGCGGCGGACGGGTGAAGTCGTCGTCGCAGGCGGCCAGCATGGCTGCGCCTGCGGCAAGTAATATGAGAGTTTTTTTCATATTCGATGCAATTTATAGATTAGAAACGCACGCCGACGTTGAGGTAGAAGCGGATACCCTGCGCGTAGGTGAAGCGGGTGGGGTACTTGTCGCGGTTGTATTCCTTGACGTCCAGACGTCCCTGCTGGTAGGCGTATGTTGCGATGTCCTTCTTGTTGAGGATGTTGTTGACGTTGAGATTGATGTTCATGCTGACCTTGCGGTTGAGGTAGATCAGCTTGCCGATGGAGGCGTTGAGGGTGAAGGAGTTCTTGAGCTTGTCCTGGGCGGTGAGCTCGTCGACCTTGGCCTGGAGTTCCTCGACGGAGCTGCCGAACTGCTCCCACAGCGAGGGGAAGGTCTCGTGGTAGCGGGGTGCGAGGTTCACGTAGGCGTCGCCCTGGAAGGTGCCGTTGATGTTGAAGAACCAGCTCTTGGGAGCGGCCCAGTCGATGCCGATGTTGGCGGCGTACTGGGGAGTGGAGCCGATGTAGTAGTTCTTCAGGTAGACGGTGCGGGTGGTGTCGGCGTAGAGGCCGTTCTCGAAGGAGCGGGTGCCCTGGGGGTTATTCTTGTACTGGAAGCGGCTGTACTGGCCGGCGAAGGTTGCCGTGATGCTGGGGGTGATCTTGAATTCCATGCCCAGCTCAACGCCCTTGTGGACGCGCTTGACGTCGGTGAGAACGTAGTTCACGTAGGTCTGGTAGTCGTCGTCGTAGAAGCCGGTGCGCTCGGTGGCGTTGTCGATCATGGTGTAGAAGCCGGTGATCGTTCCGCGGAAGCGGCGGTAGTTCCAGATGTAGGAGATGTCGCCGGAGAAGTCGCGTTCGGAGCTTACGCCCTCGGCTACGGTATTCTTCACGCGCGGAGCGATGAATACCTGGTCGAAGAGTGGAGCGCGGCTGCCGTATTCGAGATGGAGGGCGAACTGGTTGCGGCCGTCGGGCTTGTAGAGGGCGCCGACTTTGGCCATTGCGTTGTCGAAGCGCAGGGTGCGGCTCTTGCCCAGGGAGTTCAGGGGAGCGCGGCCGTTGCGCATGTTGCCGTCGCGGTAGTACTGCGAGTAGCTCATCTGCAGGCCGTAGTTGATGTCCCAGTGCGGGAGGTTGATCACGTTCTGCAGCCAGGCCTCGGCGCGGATGGCGTGGATGTCGTAGTCATAGCCGAAGCGGTCGCCCTTGCCTACGCGGCGGTTGGGGTTGTCCAGGTCGTTCTGCAGCTGCTGCGGGTCGAGGCTCATCACGCGGTCCGAGAAGGGGTCGATGTCGAGCCAGAACTCGCCGCCCATGAGGTCGCGGATGGTCTTGTAGTTGGAGCTCTTGGTGTAGTTGAAGCTCAGGCCGCCCTGGAGGCTGAGGATGCTGTTCAGACGGGTGTTGACGTAGGAGTTGGCCATGAAGTTGAGCTGATGGTTGATGCGGTTCTCCATGATGTAGGAGGAGCCTTTCTTCTCGGCGTCGCTCAGGGTCTGGTTCTGGATGTTGTTGAGCTCATTGATGTAGTACATGTCGTCCCACTTGAGCTGACGGAAGGATTCGTCGTTCTTCCAGAGGTAGGTGTAGAGCTCGGCGGCCTCGGGGTCGTCGCGGTCCTCGAAGTAGGAGGGCAGATAGCGGTAGTAGGCCGGGTTGGGGTCGGTGGCCTTGAAGTACTGCAGGGCCGTGCGGTTGTAGTACATGCTGCGGAATCCCACGGCGGTGTTGACCGTAGTCTTGTCGTCCTTGAAGAGCCAGTTGAGCATCACGGTCGGGTCGAAGGTCTCGGTGATTCGCGAGGAGCGCTTCTTGCCGTCGTAATAGCCCCAGTTGGGGTTGTAGAGGTTGCTGCCGGCCAGGTCGTAGGCTTCCTGGACTACGGCGCTGCCCGTGGCGCGCTGCGTCGGACCGCCGAAAGCGGTGAGGGTCAGCGAGTTCTTGGCGTCGAACACCTTCTCGATGGAGGCGAACAGACCGGCGCTGTTGTAGAACGTGCCGTCGACAACGCCTTCCTTGGCGTAGCGGCCGATGGCGCTGACGGTGAATGCCCATCCCTTCTTGTTCAGGCCGCTGGAATAGGTGCCCATGGCGCGGAACATGTAGTTGCTGTTGGTGAAGGCGGCCGAGCCGTTGAAGCCCGGAGCGTAGAGGTCCGTGGTGGTGTTGTAGTTCACGCTGCCGGCGATGTCGCCGAAGCCGTAGGTCGACGCGTCGAGACCTACGGTGGTGGTCTTGTTGCGGAAGGCGCGGCTGGTCATGCCCAGCAGGTTGTTGAAGGTGAAGCTGCCGCGGACAAGGTCGTTCATGCGGATACCGTTGAGGTAGACGCTCTGGTACTGGCTGTCCAGACCGCGGTAACGGAAGTACATCGGGCCGAAGTTGTACGAGGCCGTGTTGTAGTAGATGTTGTCGTTGGCGCCGGTGAGGGCCGAAACGCCCTGGGCCGAACCTTCCTCCTCTTCCATTACGGACTCGTCGAAGAGCAGGTCGTTGGCGTCGCCGTAGTAGTCCTCGCCGCTGAGGTTGGGCTGCAGGCGGATTTCACCGACATTGTTGGTGGCGCCGGTGAGATGGAGCTCCATGCCCAGCGGGTCGTAGCCGTCCAGGGTCACG
>USGZ01000031.1 GCA_900554265.1 uncultured Porphyromonadaceae bacterium | reverse complement strand
TCATTGCCTGGATGGTCTCGGTGCCGTAGCTGCCCAGCAGCGGGATGATGAACCACCATACGAATACGGAACCGGCGAAGATGATAAAGGCGTACTTAAGGCCTACTATATATCCCAGGCCCAGTACGGCGGCGGAAGTATTGCAGGAGAATACGAACTTGGTCTTGTCCGCGAGCGCCTGTCCCCAGGTGTAGGCCGTGGTTGTCACGGTGTCAGTCCAGGTGCCGAAGGTCGCGACGAGGTAGTCGTAGACGCCGCCGATGAGCGATGCGACAACAAGGAGCTTGGCCTGCCCTCCCCCGGACTTTCCTTTGGCGGCGTTGCCGCTGGCAAGGACCTGAGCCGTCGCCGTTGCTTCCGGGAAGGGATACTTTCCGTGCATGTCCTTTACGAAATACTTGCGGAAGGGGATAAAGAAAAGGATGCCGAGGATACCTCCCAGCAGGGAGCTGAGGAAAATCTGGACAAAGTCGATGGCAATCTCGGGATGCTTCTCCTTGAGAATATAAAGTGCGGGAAGAGTGAAAATCGCACCGGCGACAATCACGCCTGAGCAGGCGCCGATGCTCTGGATCATCACGTTCTGACCGAGGGCGTTGTCTTTCTTGAGCATGCCGCTGAGCCCGACTGCGATGATTGCGATAGGTATGGCGGCTTCGAATACCTGTCCTACCTTGAGGCCGAGATAAGCCGCCGCAGCCGAGAATACAACAGCCAGAATCAGGCCGGTGATTACGGAATAGGGAGTAACCTCGGGATAGTTGCGGGCCGGGTGCATTATGGGGCGGTACTCCTCGTCGGCAGCAAGCTCGGTGAACGCGTTCTCGGGCAAGTCGACGGGGTCTTCGTCCATTATGTCGACCTCAGGCTTGGTGTGGGGTTTGGGTTCCATATTGAAGAAAGTGAGATGGTTGATTCGGATTACTGGGGTATCACGAGGCGCTGGCCTGTATGTATGTTGTCGCTGCGCAGATTGTTGGCCCGCTTGAGTGCGGCTACGGTCACGCCGTAGCGGCGGGCGATTTTGCTCAGGCTCTCGCCGCGGCGTACCTGGTGGATGCGCCGGCGCTGCGAGTTATTGCGGCGGCGGGTGCTATTGGAATTATTGGAGCTATTGGAGTTATCGGACTCATTAGACCTATTGGTCCTATCAGAGCTCTCGGAGCTGGCCGAGCTATTTGAGCTATTTGTCTGGGCCGGTGTGGTTTCGGCGGCGGCGAAGGCTGAGGCTACGGTACCGGCGGCGGTGGTGTCGGCCGGGGCGGGGGCTGTGGTGCGGACACTGTCGGTAGCGGTGCTGTCAGGAGCGACGTTGTCGGCCACGGCCAGCTGGACTTCGCGGCGCGGCGTGTTGTCGGCCTGCTCTGTCTGGCGCGGCTTGTAGCGGCGGGTCACGGTCTTTATTTTCAGGCGCTGGCCTGTCTGGACGCGCTTGCCGCAATGGTTGAGGCGACGGATGGCGCCGACGGTAGTGCCGTAGCGCTGGGCGATTTTCGAAAGAGTCTCGCCGCGGCGAACCTTGTGCCACTGGATTGTCTCCTCCTCGACGTACTCGCCGCGGGAGTCAGTACCGGTAACGGTGCCGTCCGAGGGTTCGACGACTCCGCGGCGGGCATAGCGGGCCGCGTCGTGGTTCACGATGGAATCCTCGCTGGCGATATAGGCATATGCCTGCAGAGAGGGCAGAGTCAGCGGATAAGGCTTGATGTCGCCGGGAATCACGTCCTGGCGGTACTGCGGGTTGAGAGCGCGTAGTTCGTCCATCGGGATATCCATGACCTCGGAAATCTGCGCGAAGTGGACGCGGCGGTTGACATGGACAGTGTCCACCACGATAGGTCTGCGGGCGAGGGCGGGCGATATGTTGTGCTCCTTGTGATAGGTCATGATGTAGTTGGCGGCGATGAAAGCGGGCACGTAGCCGCGGGTCTCGCGGGGCAGGAAGGGATAAATCTCCCAGAAATCGTGCTTGCCTCCGCCGGCGCGGCGCAGGGCCTTGTTGACATTTCCGGCACCGCAGTTATAGGCCGCGATGGCAAGCGACCAGTCGCCGTCGAAGGCCTGGTTGAGCTGCTTGAGGTAGACGGCGGCAGCCTCGGAGGAGGCGTAGGGATCGAAGCGCATGTCGACCAGCGAGTTCTGCTCCAGGTCCAGGCCGGCGCCCGTGGCGGGCATGAACTGCCAGAGACCTCCGGCGCCGACACGGCTCTTGGCTGTCGGCACCAGGGCGCTCTCGATTACGGGCAGATAGCGCAGCTCCCGGGGAAGGCCGTGGCGGTTGAGGGCCTCGTCGAAAATCGGCATGTAGTAGAGACTCAGGCCGAGCATGTTCTCGACCAGCTGCGGCCGATTGACGTAATAGCGGATAGTGTTGGCCACCACGGAATTATACGGCATCTCGATGACCGTGGGGAGCTTGGAGAGCCGCTCGATGATGACGTCCTCGGAGAGATCGCCGCGGTCGCGGGAGTCGGCCTCGCGGTCGATGATCGCATAATTGCGCAGGTACCAGTTTTCCTGCATGTCGCGCACGTTGGTCTCGAAGCTCTCGGGCATGACGACTGTGGGCGACATCGACTCGTCCGAGACGGAGAGGACGTTGAGGGCTCCGCGGGCCGGAGCGCAGAGCAGAAGCGGAAGGGTGAGGGCGAGTATATTTCTTTTCATCTGTGCTTATGGGTATTAAGAGAGGTCAGAAAGTCAGGGCGCAGGCCAGGCCGAGGCCGGGACGCGTAGCGCCGGAGTCGATCATCAGCATGGGGGCCATGTCCATGGTCAGTTGGGGGGTTATGTCGAAATGCGACAGGGATGCGTCGACGTAGGCGTCCACCATCGCCACCAGATATACGCCTATCATGGCGATTATGCAGAGGTCGCGGTTGCGGCGGTAGAAGTTCTTGCGGCTGCGCAGGATATTGGTGAGCCAGGTCTTGTCCAGGCTGCTTTCGGCGGTGTTCGGAGGGAAGAAGTTCATGTAGCTCTTCGTGTCCGGGTCGTTGTCCATAATATCGCGGTAGGCGCGGTTATAGTCCGTGAGCATGTTGTTGTTCCAGGTCGTGGCATAGCCGAGGCCCATGTAGGCGCCGATTACGATAGGAATCTTCCAGTAGCGGCGGTTGTAAATCTGGCCCAGGCCCGGACAGAGGGCGCTCATCCAGACGGCGCGCGTAGGGTCGGGATTGAAGTTGACCTCCCGGGCTTCCCAGACCTCGAAGTCGGCGAATTTTTCGACCAGCGGAATGGTGTCGGCGGCGAGAATAGCCTGTGTAAAATCCGGCGAAGGCTGCCCCTCGGGAACGGCGACGCTGTCGCCGACCACGACGGAACCCATCGTTACGCGGACGCTGTCCGGCGCCGTGGCGATGGTGTCCGTCGCGTTGACATGGCGGCGCTTGACCGGCAGATTGTCCGCAAAGGCATTCTGCGCCGACGCTACGAGCATCAGCAGCACGGCAATCACACGTACTGCCGACATCAGGACGGTAGACTTACTGTTGCTCATTTGTCTGCAGCGAATCGAACAGCGAAATCAGGCGTGCCATCTCAAGCTCGTCCTTGAAGCTGAAGGAAATCTTGCCCTTGCCGTCCTTGTTTACGCGCAGGTTCACCGGAATCTGGAACACTGCGGAAAGATGGCGGCGCAGATTGTTGAAATCGGACGGCGTGACGAAGTTCTTGCGGGAATCCTCGGCAGGTTCCTTCTCCATGGCCTTTGCGATTTCCTCGACGCGGCGCACGCTCAAGTCTTCTTTCAGTATGCGCTTGTAGAGGCGCAACTGCTTCGCCGGATCCGAAAGGGTAAGCAGGGCGCGGGCATGGCCCATGTCGACGCGTTTGTCGCGCAGGCCGAGCTGCACTTCCGCCGGCAGACGCAGCAGGCGCAGGAAGTTGGCCACAGTGGCGCGTTTCTTTCCGATGCGGGCGCTGAGGGTTTCCTGGGTGAGGTCGTAGCGGTCGATGAGCTTGCGGAAGGTAAGGGCGATTTCGATTGCGTTGAGATCCTCGCGCTGGATGTTCTCTATCAGGGCCATCTCGGTAATCTCGTCGTCGCCGACCTCACGTATATATGCGGGCACGGAAGTGAGGCCGGCCAGGGCGGCGGCGCGGAAACGGCGTTCGCCGGCGATAATCTGATAGCGGTCTGGACCGACGCAGCGCAGCGACAGAGGCTGGATGATGCCGAGCTGACGTATGGAAGCGGCGAGTTCGGCGAGGGCCTCGTCGTCGAAATCGGTACGGGGCTGCTCTGGATTGGGGGTTATGGATTCGAGAGGTATTTCGTTGATGGCCGTGGAGCCGGTAACCTCAGTCTCGTCCATTGTGAGGAGCGAGTCGAGGCCGCGGCCGAGTGCTCTGTGTTTTACTGCCATAATGCTGATGAACGGAAAGGGGGAGATTTATTGGCGCGGCGCCTTGCGGGCGCGGCGCGAGTGCTTTGCGATCAGTTCCTTTGCCAGGAGAATGTGGCTGGTGGCGCCTCGGCTTTCGGCATCGTAGAGAAGCGCCGGGATGCCGTGGCTGGGAGCCTCGCTCAGGCGGATGTTGCGGGGAATGACGGTGTTGAAGACCATGTCGCCGAAATGGCCCTTGAGCTCCTCGTAGATCTGGTTGGCCAGGCGCAGGCGTGCGTCGTACATAGTGAGAAGGAAGCCCTCGATTTCGAGGGAGGGATTAAGGCGGCTCTTGATGATTCTGATCGTGTTGAGGAGCTTGCTTATGCCCTCGAGGGCGAAGTATTCGGCCTGGACGGGAATTATGACGGAATCGGCGGCTGTGAGGGCGTTGACAGTAATGAGGCCCAGCGAAGGAGAGCAGTCGATGATGATATAGTCGTACTGGTCGCGTACGGGTTCGAGCAGGCGGCTGAGCACGCGCTCGCGCTTATCCTTGTTGATAAGCTCTATCTCGGCGCCGGCAAGGTCGATACGTGAGCCGACGAGAAAGAGGCCGTCCATACACGTAGGTACTTCGGAACCGGCCAGGGGATAGTCGTCGACAAGGCATTCGTAGATTGAGGAAGACATCGAACGTGGGTCGATACCGTAGCCGGAAGTGGCGTTGGCCTGCGGGTCGGCATCGATAATCAGCACTTTCTTGCCCTCGGCTGCCAGGGAAGCGGCGAGGTTGATGGTGGTCGTGGTCTTGCCCACGCCGCCCTTCTGGTTTGCTATAGCGATGATTTTGCCCATATTGGAAATGAGGTGGATTTATAGGTGCAAAGTACGGAAAAATCCGTGAAACATCAAAAAATGTTCCACGAAAATAACGCCTATTGTAGATAAAACGCCCTACTCCGCTAAAAATCAATCCATTGAGGGCAAAAATCCGGAATTTCGCATAAAAAGCGGGACCGCGGCCCCGGAGAAATGGGGTGCGGTCCCGCCGAGAGGGTATCTGTCGCTCTATCAGGCCAGGAAGCCCAGCAGGACACCGGCAGCCACGGCAGAGCCGATAACGCCGGCTACGTTCGGGCCCATGGCATGCATGAGCAGGTAGTTGGACGGGTCGTACTCGAGGCCGAGGTTGTTGGAGATTCGCGCGCTCATGGGCACGGCAGATACGCCGGCATTGCCGATGAGAGGATTGATCTTCTTGTTCTTCGGGAGAACGAGGTTGAAGAGCTTCACGAAGAGCACGCCGCTCGACGAAGCGATGACGAAGGCCATGAAGCCCAGGAAGAAGATGAACAGGGTCTGGGGGGTGAGGAACTGCGAAGCCTGGGTCGAGGCGCCGACGGTCATGCCCAGCAGAATGGTGACGATATCCGTCAGGGCGTTGGAGGCCGTCTTGGCCAGGCGGGAGGTTACGCCGCACTCACGCAGCAGGTTGCCGAAGAAGAGCATACCCAACAGCGGCAGGCCCGAAGGCACCACAAAGCAGGTGAGGATCAGACCGACGATCGGGAAGATGATCTTCTCGTTCTGCGAGACGGCGCGCGCGGGCTTCATCTTGATAACGCGCTCTTTCTTTGTGGTCAGCAGGCGCATCAGCGGCGGCTGGATTACAGGCACAAGGGCCATGTAGGAGTAAGCCGAAACGGCGATGGCGCCCATCAGGTTCGGGGCGAGCTTGGACGAAAGGAAGATGGCCGTAGGACCGTCGGCACCGCCGATGATGGCGATTGCGCCGGCCTGGTCGGGGGTAAAGCCGAGCAGAAGGGCCACCATGTAGGCGCCGAAGATGCCGAACTGGGCGGCGGCGCCGATGAGCATAAGCTTCGGGTTGGCGATCAGGGCGGAGAAGTCCGTCATGGCGCCGATGCCGAGGAAGATCAGGGGAGGATACCAGCCTGCGCTCACACCGTTGTAGAGGATATTGAGCACCGAGCCCTGCTCGTAGATGCCGATTTCGAGGCCGGCGTCGGGGTTGAAGGGAATGTTGCCGATGAGCATGCCGAAGCCGATGGGCACCAGCAGCATTGGCTCAAAGTTCTTCTTGATTGCCAGCCAGATGAAGAACAGGCCCACGAGCAGCATGGCGAAATTGCCAGCCTGAGCGTTTGCAAAGCCCGTGAGGCTCCAGAACTCCTTGAGGTTGTTCAGAAGAAATTCACCGAAAGTCAATTCCATGGTAACTGAATATTAAGAATTGAACCGGAGATTATTCGATTGTGAGCAGAACGGCACCTTCGAGAACGGCGTCGCCGTTGTTGACGGAGATGGAAGCCACGCGGCCGTCGCGTCCGGCCTTGATGGCGTTCTCCATCTTCATAGCCTCGAGGAGGACAACCGTATCGGCAGCCTTGACAGCGTCGCCGACCTTGACCTGAACGGAGAGCACAGTGCCGGGCAGCGGAGCCACGACGGGGCTGCCGCCGGCGGCTGCGGGCTGGGGCTTTGCGATAACCTTCTCGCCGGTAGCGGTGCGGGGAGCGGCGGAGGGTTTGGGAGCGGCCACCTTCACGGGTGCGGCCTTGGGAGCGTCGAGCTCTACCTTGTAAGGTACGCCGTTGACTTCCACCTGGGCGATATTGTCCTCGACGTCGCCAATGGCTACCTTGTAGGTATTGCCATTGATTTTATACTTGTATTCTTTCATTTTGAAGATTCGGTGTAAAATGTTTTAATGAGCGTGGTGTTCGGGGACTACGCGGAGACCGTAGATTTTGGAGCTCCAGGGGCTGTAGGCGCGTTTCACCTTGTTGATGGTCAGCACTGCGCTTTCGGTATCGTGGGCGTTGAAGTGCTCGTGGAGTGCCATGACGATGGCGGCGATTTCCTCGCCGGAGTCATGCTCGACGGAGGCCTCGTCGGCTACGGAAGTGCCGGTGGCGCGGGCTTTGTTGAGGCGGGCTACGGCGGCGTTGATGCGTCCGATGCCGTAGAAGCACAGGCAGAGGACGAGCAGAGCCGTGAAGACGATGCCCATGGCCATAAGCGTCATGCCGAAGCCGTTCTCGTCCATGTTCGCGAACATGGTGATCTTATGGTTGACGTCGCGGATGATGTTGGCGCCACCGGGAGTTATGTAGTCCTCGGCGCCGCCTGTGCGTACGGCCCATGTTCCGGCGCCGTCCTCACTGCGGGCATAGGAATAGTCCGGCAGAAGGACGTTCGGGATGATGACCTCGTCGATAAGAGAGCCGTTGGCGTCGAACACCCCGACCCAGTTGTCCTGTCCGGGAAGAAGGACGAAGTTGGTGTGGAAGGTACCTTTGTTGGGCTGGCCGTCGGCATAGAAGAGGACGTGCTGGCGCTTGGCGAGCTTGGTGCGTACGTCGCCGAGGGGCACGGGGTACATCGTCGGATTGTCCTTGTCGTTGGACAGGTAAATCGCGGAAATCTCCAGGGGGGCGAAGTTGCTGTTGAAAAGCTCTATCCAGGCGTGGTGCTCGCCGTACTCGTCGACGACGCTGGACGTGTTTTCAACCATCACCTCGTTGATCTTGAGAGCCTCGCGGCTCTGCGCGTTCGCGAGAGGCGCGCAGAGTATGGCGGCGGCTGTCAAGGCGATGGACAGATATTTGTTCATGGCGTTACAGAGGAATGTTGCCGTGCTTCTTGGCGGGGTTGACAACCTTCTTGGTAGCGAGCTGCTGCAGGGCGCGGATGATGCGGAAACGGGTGTTGCGCGGTTCGATTACATCGTCGATATAGCCGTAGCGGGCAGCGTTGTAGGGGTTGCAGAAGAGTTTGTTGTACTCGGCTTCCTTTTCGGCGAGAACCTGTGCGGGATTCTCGGAGGCCTTGGCTTCCTTGGCATAGAGTACCTCTACGGCGCCGGCACCGCCCATGACGGCGATTTCGGCGGTAGGCCATGCGTAATTCATGTCGCCGCGCAGCTGCTTGCAGCTCATCACGATGTGGCTGCCGCCGTAGCTCTTGCGCAGGGTAACGGTAACCTTGGGCACGGTAGCCTCGCCGAAGGCGTAGAGAAGCTTTGCGCCGTGGAGAATCACGCCGTTGTACTCCTGGCCGGTACCGGGCAGGAAGCCGGGAACGTCGACGAGGGTAACCAGAGGAATGTTGAAGGCGTCGCAGAAGCGGACGAAACGTGCGCCCTTGCGGGAAGCGTTGCTGTCGAGCACGCCGGCGAGGTACTTGGGCTGGTTGGCCACGATACCTACGCTCTGGCCGTTGAAGCGGGCGAAGCCGACGATGATGTTCTTGGCGTAGTCGCGCTGCACTTCGAGGAATTCGCCGTTGTCGACGATGGCGCCGATTACCTCGTACATGTCGTAGGGGCGGTTGGGCGAGTCGGGAACGATTTCGTTGAGGCTGTCCTCGAGGCGGTCGATGGGGTCGTTGCACTCAACCAGCGGAGCTTCCTCGAGGTTGTTCTGGGGTATGTAGCTGAAGAGCTTGCGGATGATGCGCAGTGTCTCTTCGCCGTCTTCGGCTGCGAAGTGTGCCACGCCGCTCTTCTGAGAGTGTACGGTGGCACCGCCGAGGGCTTCCTGGCTTACGTCTTCGCCGGTGACGGTCTTGACAACCTTCGGGCCGGTGAGGAACATATAGCTGATGCCTTTGGTCATGATGGTGAAGTCAGTGAGCGCGGGCGAATATACGGCGCCGCCGGCGCAGGGGCCGAGGATGCCTGAGATCTGGGGGATCACGCCTGAGGCGAGGATGTTGCGCTGGAAGATTTCAGCGTAGCCAGCGAGGGCGTTGATACCTTCCTGGATACGTGCGCCGCCTGAGTCGTTGAGACCGATGACGGGGGCACCCATCTTCATGGCCATGTCCATGATCTTGCAGATCTTGAGGGCCATTGTCTCGCTCAGAGAGCCGCCGAACACGGTGAAGTCCTGGGCGAATACATATACGAGTCGGCCGTCGATTGTGCCGTAGCCGGTCACAACGCCGTCGCCGAGATAGCTTTTCTTTTCCTGTCCGAAGTTGTAGCAACGATGACGGACAAACATGTCGATTTCTTCAAAAGAGCCTTCGTCGAGAAGCTGGGCGATGCGCTCGCGGGCAGTGTATTTGCCTCTCTCATGCTGTTTCTGGATGGCTTTTTCGCCGCCACCTAAGCGGGCTTCTTCGCGAAGGGCAATAAGCTCTTTTACTTTTTCAAGCTGGTTACTCATTTGTTTTGAAGTAAAGTGTGGATTCTTACTGTTGTTACTTCCGGTCCGTTTCCGGTCCGTGCACTCTTACTTGTTGGGGTCCTCGCAGAGTTCGATGAGGGTACCGCAAGTCGATTTCGGGTGAAGGAAAGCGATGTTGAGACCTTCGGCACCCTTGCGGGGAGCTTTGTCGATGAGGCGGCAGCCTTTGCCTTCAACTTCGGCGAGAGCGTTGGCCACGCCGTCTTCAATTGCGAATGCGATGTGCTGGATGCCTCCGCGGCCGCCGTTGTTGGCGATGAACTTTGAAATGGCGCTTTCGGGGGAGGTGCCTTCAAGAAGTTCGATCTTGGTCTGGCCTACCTTAAAGAAGGCTGTGCGAACTTTCTGATCCTCAACTTCTTCAATGGCAAAACATTTAAGGCCAAGAGTGTTTTCGTAAAAGGCGATGGCTTCCTTCAGATCAGGAACAGCGATGCCTACATGCTCGATGTGTGAAATATCCATGATATGAAATAATAAATGATGCTTATAATAAGTTGTGATTAAATTGATTTCGGGCCAATTACGCGAGCGCGTTCTTAGCCCTTGCAAAATTACTCATAAAAAATTGTAAACCAAATTTAATCCCGACAAAAATATAGCCGATATTTCCGTCTGCCTGCATGAATTTCCACTCGCAATTCTATTCAGACGCCCTAAAAATTTCATTATCCGCAAACAATAGCAACCGCGGTTGCGGAAACCACGGTTGCTATTGTTTAGAGGTTGTTTAAAAACACGACCCTCTTAAAAAGTAACTATTCAACGATTCAAGCAGCTT
>USGZ01000030.1 GCA_900554265.1 uncultured Porphyromonadaceae bacterium | reverse complement strand
GTGCGGGCGCTGAGGTCGGCGGTGCCGGCGCCGCGGCCCAGCAGAGGGCAGTCGTGGCAGCCGCTGACGGAAGTATGGTAGCGGCAGTTCTCGGGATGGTGGCAAACGCCGGTGGCGCACCAGAGGTCGTGCATGGTCCAGATTATCTTCTTGCCCATGTCGGCGATGCGGCGGATTTCGCCGAGGGAGAGCATGCCCTGGTTGACCCAGTTGAGGAGTACGGCGTCGGCCTGGCGGACCAGGGGATGGCGGCTGAGGGGGAGGCCGTCGGTGGCGATGGAAATCTTGAAGAGGTTGGTGCGGTCGCCACGGGTGGCGGCGAGGATGCGCAGGTGCTCGGCGGCGAACGCGGCCTTGCGGGTGAGGGCGTTGCCGGCGAGGTGGACGTCCGGGTCGGCGGTGGCCTTGTGAACCACGAGCATGGATGCCTCGGCGCCCCGGGCGCGCAGGGCCTCGAGCAGGCGCATGGAGACCACTGAGGCGCCCCCGCGGGTATCGGAATGGTTGACGAGGACTAACTTCATCTGCGGCGGACGAATTTCATCAGCGGGCCGAGAAGGTCGGAGCCGCGGATATGTTCCTTCTTCATCACGATAGCCACGAAGACAGCCAGGAGCATGGCGCGGAGGGCGCCGGCCGCCCACTCGCCGGCACCGAGCATCGGCAGCAGGACGACGCCCAGGAGGTAGAGCGCGGCGGCGACGAGAAAGTAGAAGCCTATGCGGCGCATCGGGTAGCCGACTGGGTACTTGCGGGCGCCGACGAAGTAGCTGACGGTCATCATCGTGCCGTAGCTGCACAGGGCGGCGACGGCGCAGCCCATGTAGGCGATGCGCGGAACCAGGAGGACGTTGAGAATCAGCGTCACGGCCAGGCCGAGCAGCGAGAACCATGCGCCGTAGATTGTGCGGTCGGTGAGCTTGTACCATACCGAGAGGTTGAAGAATATGCCGAAGAAGAACTCCGCCAGCATCACTACCGGCACGACTTTCAGGCCGCTGAAATAGGCAGGCGAGATGAAGTAGCGGATGATGTCGAGGTAGAACATCACGCCCAGGAAGATGAACAGGGCGAATACGATGAAGTACTTCATGGCGTCGCTGTAGCTCTGCCTGCCGGAGTCGCCGTCCTCCTTGGCCCGGGCGAAGATGAAGGGCTCGTAGGCGAAGCGGAAGGCCTGGAGGAACACCAGCAGGATGACGGCGATTTTATAGTTGGCGCCGTAGATGCCCAGTTCGTACATGGCCTGGGACTTGTCGGCGGCCAGGGACGGGTATAGAATCTTGTCGATAGTCTGGTTCATGATTCCGGCCACGCCCAGGACGAGCAGAGGCAGCGAGTAGGCCATCATCTGGCGCCAGAGGAGGCCGTTGAAGCGGTAGCGGAAGCCGGTCAGCTCAGGATACATCATCATGAAATTGACGGCGGAGGCAATCATGTTGGCCAGGAAGATATAGCCGATGCCGAAGTCGGGACGGTAGAACCATCCGACGCTCGCGGGCCATCGCTCCATCAGCCAGGGGCAGAGAAGGATGAAGAAGAGGTTGAGGCCGATGTTGAGGCCAATGTTTGTCAGGCGCAGGGCGGCGAAGCGGAATGGGCGGTGGCGGTAGCGGAGATAGCTGTAGGGAATGGCCATTACGGCGTCCAGGGCCACGCATACGGCCATTATCACGACGTACGACGGATGTCCGTCGCATTCCATCCAGTGAGTCGCCGGGCGCAGGAAGCAGAGGACCAGGAGCACGAAGGCCGTCGACGTGGCGAACAGGGATATGAGAGCCGTGGAGTAGACTTCCATAGGGTCCTTCCAGCGCTCATGGTTGGCGAAGCGGAAGAAGCCGGTCTCAAGGCCGTAGGTGAGAATCACCATTGCGAGGGCCACGACGGAGTAGACGAAGGTTACCACGCCGTACTCCTGCGCGGGGAAGCATATTGTATATAGCGGAACCAGCAGCCAGTTCAGAAAGCGCCCCACGATGGAGCTAAGCCCGTAGACGGCCGTATCCTTGACAAGAGATTTTACACCGGACATAGGTACTCAGCATTATTTGCTATGCAAAGGTAGGGAAATTTTACTTTATTACTGGACTTACATCCAAAGTGGCTCTTTATCCCAACCCGAGGGAAAACCCATTGCGGCAACATCAACATTCGGATGAGTTTGCAGCAATGATTTTAATTGCTGTTTGAAGTCGTTGCCGGGATGAGTGGAGTTCTGCAGATATGCCAGGCAGCAAATCTGAGCATACAAGCGGTTATTGGCAACGCCGACGGGGTTTATCCAATGCCCGTTAAGGCTTTGCGGCAACTGGGGCTGGATGGGGTATGCTCTATTCCACGTTCTTGAATGGTGAGCAAGATTGTTTCGGAGCGTAACAGCGCTCTTACACCAACTTTCAAGAATCTTATGGTTAGGAAGGTTGAATTCCCGGGCTATTTTCTTTTTAAGCCCGTTATCTGACAGATTGCAAAAGATACGGGATAATGTGCCGAAAGAAACCACTTCCAAGGTTTTCCAGACTGGAGGGATCATAGGAGCAGAGTATTTGTTAAAATGCTCTTGGATAAAATCTTCTTTTGATCGGAAGACTTCCTGCTGGACACGGACAGAGCTTTCGGCAAAGATTTTTTTATCTGTAAACAAGCTCCTGTCCATTATCCAGAAAGCTCCGTAAGCCATCGAAAAATGATGAATGAGCTTGGATCGAAGAGCTATTTCCAAACTTTGTATGGCTGTAAATAGCAGGGCTCTCAACTTCTTGTCAAAGAAATAAAGATTGATGGCATTGTCGAAGGTGCTGTCGGGCTTGAACGTATGGGTTGTCTTGTCCTGTTCCATTGGTCGGAGGTAGTTCGCCAAACGGAAATAACTCATAATTTTCAACTGCGCTGCAGCTTCGTTAATATCTCTGATAATAAGACCCCGGTCTTTCAACAATTGAAGGATTTGGGGATAATCCAAAGGCTGTTTTGAATAATTCATAAGTGTATAAAAAGTAAAAGTTCCACCCTGGTACGCATTGAAAAGAGGCGTGGTGGAAACTGTCGATGCAAAGATAGCGCATTTATCTTACTTCTGCAAATTTTTCCGGCTGTAATTTTTACGAAAAACATAACAGAATTGCAACCGGAATTGCAGATGTATTATTAGCCTAAGGTGCTTATATTTAGTTTATATTTATAGGATGTTTCTAAAAACTTAATAACAAAAATCCCCGACGGGAGGGTCCGCCGGGGATTTTTAGTGTTATGGGGTCCGGGGGAATCAGCGGATGTAGACTTTGGCGACGTTGTTGCCCTGGCGGCGGATGTAGAGGCCGTTGGCGGGGTTCTCGACGCGGATGCCCTGGAGGTTGAAGTATTCAACGGGAGCATTCTGGTCAACGGTGATGGTCTCGACGCTGCTGCTGCCGCCCTTCTTGTAGAGCTTGGGGAGCATGATTTCGTCGGCACCTACGCTGGGGGCGATGTTGGTGTACCATGTGCCTTCGCTGCCCTTGGTAACGCCTACGGTACCGGTGCTTTCGCCTACGGTCATTGTGATGGCGGCCTCGCCGTTGGTCATTGCGATAGCCCATACGGTATATTCATTTACTTCGGTGTAGAGCTGGAAGGAGGTCTTGTGCTCGCCGTCGAAGCCGAGGTAGCGGCCGTTGGCGTCCTGGAGGGTATAGCCACCGTTGGCGGCGGCGATCTTGATGATGTTGCTTACGGCGGTGGTAACCTTGTTGCCGTCGAATGTGGCTTCAACGAGGCTGAGGCGGCCGAAGCTGCTGCTGGCGGGGATGGCTTCGCCGACCTTGCCGTCGACTACGAATACGAATTCACCGTCGCTGACAGCGTTGACGAGTTCGAAAGTAGCGGTGTTGGGGGTGGGAGGAACTACTTCACCGCCGGTGTACTTGAAGACGGCAGGAAGAGCCTTGCCTTCGAGGGCGTCCTGGTCGTAGCAGCCGAAGGAACCGTACTGGGTGTCCATGGCGACGGTCTTGCCGGTAGCGACATTGACGATGGCGGCGGTGCCGTCGGCGTTGAAGGAAACGGTCCATACGCGGTTGTCGGCGCTGTCGTCGGTGGTGTCGAAGGTGTTGAAACCGGCCTTTGCACCCATGAACTTACCTGCGGCGGTGGTGATGGTGTAGCCGCCGGCAACTGCCGTGAACTTCAGGGCTCCGGCTTCGCTGCCCTTGAACTCATCGCCTGCGCCTGCGGGCAGAGCGGTGCAGCTGAAGTAGCCGTAGTTGCGGGAGAAGAGGTCGGCGGTGTACTTGCCGTCGGCGACGAGGGCGTAGGAAGCGCCGTTCTCGATGGAGTTGACCTTAACGAAGTTGGGGTCTTCGGGAGTCGGGGGCACGTCGCCGCCGAGTTCGCCGCCGCCGGTGATTTCGATCTTGTCGAAGTCGAGCTGGCCGGCCTTGGTGTCTTCAGTGCCGTAGATGGCTTTTTCACCTTCGGGTGCTACGGTGAATACTACGTTCTTGGAGCTGCCGGTCCAGGTAACGGTGGCGTCGCCCTTGGCCTGGGTTGCGATTGTGCCGTTGTCGGCAGATACGACGGTGAGGCGCTTGAGACCCTGTGCGGAGATGTTGAACACGATTTTGGTCATTTCCGGACCGGTCGTGGTGATGGTGAAGGTGTTCTTGGCGTAGAGACGCAGGTCGCCGGCACGGTTGAAGGAAGGTGCGGTAGCCTTGGGATCGCCCTTGGCGGGGTTGAAGGTGAAGTTTCCGTTGGTCCATTCAACGGCGTCGGTGGTTGCGCCGCCGGTGTAGGGAGTCTGGTCCTTGATTACGACAGTAGCGTCGGCAAAAGCTGCGCTTGCGCAGAGTGCGGCTGCTGCCAGAGTGAGTAGAAATTTTTTCATACTGTGTTTTTTGATGAATATTGGAATTTGTGTGTATGCTCAGGTATCAGCGGTTTACCGTCACGTAGCGGCGGAGGAAGATTTCCGTCGGGAAGTGGTCGGAATATCCTCCGAGGAAACTTCCGGAGGCGAATGTGCGCTTGGGGTAGCCCTGGCGTGTGCCTTCGGTGTCGCGCAGGAAGTCGAAGTTCAGCACGCGGGCTTCGAAGAAGTTCCACTTGTCGTCCGGAGCTCCTACGAGGTTGCCGGAGATGATAATCTGGTCGAAAAGGTTCCAGCTGCTGTTGTATGCCAGTGTGCCTATGCCACGGTCGAGGATTTCCCACCAGGGATTGTAGAAGCCGTGGTCGTCGACGTTGTCGGCCTTCTTGGCGGCTCCGAGGATTTTGGCGCAGGATTTGTTCTGGGGGTCGTCGTTGAGGTCGCCCATGATGATTACGGCCATTTCGGGATTGACGGTCCAGAGGGAGTCGGCGATGCTTTTGCTGAGTTCTGCGGCGGCGACGCGGTTGGGCTCGCTGCGCTCCTGTCCGCCGAGGCGGGATGGCCAGTGGTTGACGATTACCGCCAGGGGCTGACCGAGCAGGCGCCCGACGACGCACATCTGGTCGCGGGTGCGGAAGTTGAGGGCGGTGAGGCGGTGGTTGGTGACGTTGTCGACGCGGAAGTACCGTGGGTTGTAAATCAGGCCGACGTCTACGCCGCGGGCGTCGGGCGAGTCGTGGTGGACAATCTGGAGGCCGAGGTCCCGGAGCTCAGGCTGGTTGACGACGTCCTCGATTACGGAGCGGTTCTCGATTTCGCTGATGCCGATTATGGCGGGTCCGTAGGGCGTGGTGCGGGTCTTGAACTGGCTGATGGCGTATGCGAGATTGTGGACCTTGATGTTGTATTTGCGGCTGTCCCACTGACGGCTGCCGCCGGGAGTGAATTCCAGGTCGCGGCCTTCGGGATTGTTGGGAATCGTATCGAACAGATTCTCAAAGTTATAGAAGGCGATACCGGCAATCTGCACCTTGCGGTTGCCGTTGTTCTGTGCGTTGGCGCTGACACCGCCGAGGGCCAGCAGGGCTGCCAGAATTATCGTTATGATATTGTTTCGAGTCATAATATCCTGATTTAGGCTCAGTATTCGCACGCAAAAATACAAAACTTTTTCCGTATCCGAAAATTATATTCCTAAATCGTATTAAAAAACGGAGTTGCAGGCCGGATGGAGCGGATTTCCGGGTGCGGGTTGCCATCTCCGGCGCTCGCATGGGGTTACCTTGCTTGCGGCGATATCCGGGACCTTTCGGGACTATCGGAGGCTCTGGCGGTGGCGACTATATATACTCCGCTGAAAATCATCACTATCGCCAGGCCTTTGAGCGGAGAAAAGCGGTCCAGTCCCAAGGTCAGGCCCACCATCAGGGCCACTATCGGCTGCAGGTAATTGTACATTCCGACAACCTCCGGCCGCAGGGTCTTCTGTCCGTAGGTCATGAACACATAAGCCAGGAAGGTGCCCCCGACCACTACATAGGCTATGCCCGCAATCAGGGCCGTGTCCAGCGCCGAATAATCCATGGATACGACAGTCCGGAAAGAAATCGCCAGGCTTCCGACAGAGGCGAACGTAAACATCCACTTCATCAGCGTAACCAGGGAATACCGCCTGATAAAGTTGCGGTAAATCAGCAGATAGGTGGCGTACGACATCTGCGCGCACAGCACCAGAATGTCGCCCAGCACAGGATTGTTTCCGCGAACGGCCGTGCTCATGCCGCTGATTATCAGGGTAAGCGCGCCGATGCCGCCAAGCGCAATGCCGAGGAGTTTGCGGACTGTAAGTTTCTGGCCGAAGAACAGCGCTCCGAATACCATCACCCACATTGGCATGGTGGTCGTGATTATTGAGGCTTCGCCCGGCGAGGTATAACCGACGCCGACAATGAAGCATCCCTGGTTGAAAAGAATGCTCAGCATGGCGGCGCCGGCGAGTCTCAGCAAATCCGGAGCAGGGACATGCTCGTATGGGCGCACCAGCGACAGCAGCCAGAACAGTATCGCGGCTCCTACGATTCGGGCATCGGCAAGGAAGAGAGGTGCCACGATTCCGGCGCTCATCACAAGTTTGGCCACAGGCGACATCAGTCCCCACATCGTATTGGCACCCAGCATACACAGGTGGCCCTTTATCTGTTGATTCATCAGGAATTCGTTTGAATTATACGGGAGCGCAAAATTACGAAAAATATCAGTAAAGTCAGAGCCGAGCATGAAAGCCCGGAGACAGGACCTTAGGTAAATCCGGCCCGACGCAGAACATTGCAGAGATAAAAAGCATTTCCTGACAATAAGAAAATGTAGGTACGCGATTAATCGCGTACCTACATAATGCGTCAATTATTAGAATGTTTGTCTATAAAAATCCACATTTCCCAATTGGAAGTTATCCATTTGCCATGGGACTTAAAGTTGGCGGGGCGGTGGTATTTCGGCAAAAAAGACTATCTTTGCGCTAATGTATAAATTGTCCGCAATATGCCTGAACAACGCAAACTGTTTCTGCTCGACGCCTATGCTCTGATTTACCGCGCCTATTATGCGCTGATGCGCTCGCCGCGCGTAACGTCGTACGGCCTGAACACCTCCGCCATCTTCGGCTTCGTCAATACCCTGGACGACGTGCTGCGCAAGGAGAATCCCGGCTATATCGCCGTTTGCTTCGACCCGGAGCACGGCAAGACTTTCCGCCACGAGCAATACGCCGAGTACAAGGCCGGCCGCGACAAGCAGCCGGAGGATATCACCCTCGCCATCCCCTTCATCAAGCGTATACTCGAGGCTTACCGCATTCCGGTTGTCGAGATACCGGGCTATGAGGCCGACGACGTTATCGGCACCCTTTCGCGCATGGCCGAGGGCGAAGGCTTCACCACCTACATGATGACCCCGGACAAGGACTACGGCCAGCTGGTGCGTCCGGAGGTGCTTATGTACCGTCCGGCGCTGAAGGGCAGGGACTTCGAAATCCGCGGTCCTAAGGAAGTCTGCGAGCGCTACGGTATCGAGCGCCCGGAGCAGGTAATCGACCTGCTCGCCCTCGAGGGCGATGCGTCGGACAACGTGCCCGGCTGCCCGGGCGTCGGCGAGGTTACGGCCGCCCGACTTATCCGCGAGTTCGGCTCAGTAGATAATCTGCTGGCCAACACCGATAAAATCAAGGGTGCGCTGCGGGCCAAAATCGAAAACAACGAGGAACAGATACGTCAGTCGAAGTGGCTGGTGACGATATGCACCGAGGTGCCGCTGGATATCCGTCCGGAGGACCTGCGACGCTGCGAACCTGACATCGACGCGCTGCGGGCAATCTTCAAGGAGCTTGAGTTCAAGGCCTTCCTTGCCAAACTCGGCGACGCTCCGGCAGCATCTGCGGCACCCGCTCCCGCGGCACCCGAGGCTCCGCTCTCGCTCTTCGACCTGGCCGACGCCGAGGCCGCCGACGCGCGCATCGAGCGCGGCATCCCCGCCGCTCGGCCCGAGCATATCGAGAGCAGCTCCGACCCCGCCGCCATCGCCTCCTTCCTCGAGGCCGCGTCGGCAACGGGCCGCATAGGGCTGACCGTCGAGGCCGAGGGCGCCGAGGCCATGACCGCCCGCATCACCGGCCTGGCGCTGGCATATATACCGGACGGGCTGGAGGAGGCCGGAGGCGAGGCCGTTCCGGCGGCTCCGCGTTGCCTGGAAATCGCCCTGCCCGACGAGCGCGAGCGCCGCGAGGCCATCATGACGCTGCTTGAGCCGGTGCTGGCCAATCCGGAGATAACGCTTGTGAGCGACGATTTCAAGCGCGACCTGCTGCTGCTGCGGCGCATGGGCGTGCTGCTCTCGGGGGCGAAGTACTTCGATACCGCCGTGGCGCACTACCTGTGCTCCCCGGAGGCGCGGCATCTGACCTCTGACCTGGCGATGGTCTACCTTGGCTGCGAGGCCCTTACTGCGCCGCAGCGCGCGGCCGCCGTACTGCGTCTGATGCCCTTGCTGGAGGCAGAGCTGCGCGAGAAGGACCAGCTGCGCCTGCTCGAGGAAATCGAGCTGCCGCTGATAGAGGTACTGGCGGATATGGAATGGGAGGGCGCCCGCATCGACCCCATCGAGCTGCACCGGCTTTCCGTCGAGCTGAAAGAGCGTCTGCACGCCCTGGAGGAGGAGGCCTATGCCCTGGCGGGACGTCCCTTCAACATCTCCAGCCCATCGCAGGTAGGCACCATATTATTCGACGAACTCAAAATCGACCCCAAGGCCCGCAAGACCAAGGGAGGCTCCTGGAGCACGGCGGAGGACGCGCTGGAGAAATACGCCGGCGAGGTGCCGCTGGTGCGCCTGATACTCGAAATCCGCACTCTGCGCAAGTTGCTGGCGACTTACGTCGACGCCCTCCCCAAACTCATCAACCCCACCACAGGCAAGCTGCACACCACCTACCGTCAGACCGTGACGGCCACGGGGCGCCTCTCCAGCACCAACCCCAATCTTCAGAACATACCCATCCGCACCGACGACGGGCGCGAAATCCGCCGTGCCTTCGTGGCCGATCCGGGCTGCCTTCTGATGTCGGCGGACTATTCGCAGATCGAGCTCAGGCTTATGGCCGACTTCAGCGGCGACAAGGATATGGTCGAGGCTTTCGTCAGCGGAGCCGACATCCACCGCGCCACGGCGGCCAAAATCTATCACATAGACCCCGCAGCGGTAAGCGACGACCAGCGGCGCACGGCCAAGACGGCCAACTTCGGCATCATCTACGGCATCTCCGCCTTCGGGCTGAGCGCGCGTCTGGGCATACCCCGCGCCGAGGCCAAGGAACTCATCGAGGGCTACCTGCGCACCTATCCCGGCGTCGAGGCCTATATGAATGAGGCCATCGAGCGCGCCCGGCGCGACGGCTTCGTGACCACCGTGATGGGCCGTCGCCGCTATCTGCCGGACATCAACTCGCGCAGCAACGCCGTTCGCGGCTATGCGGAGCGCAACGCCATCAACGCCCCTCTGCAGGGCAGCGCCGCCGACATAATCAAGCTGGCCATGATACGCATCTATAAGGAAATCCGCGCGCGCGGGCTGCGCTCGCGCATGATACTTCAGGTTCACGACGAACTTATCTTCAACGTCATTCCGGAGGAGGCCGCCGAACTCCAGCGGCTCGTCGTCGGGCAGATGGAGGGCGCCTACCGCGGCCGCGTTCCCCTGAGCGTAGGCGCCGGAATGGCAAGCAACTGGCTGGACGCGCACTAAGAGAGTGTCTAAAAAACTTCCGGAAGTATGGCCGACAATTATCTGGAAAAGAAGATGGAGGACTACCGGCGCGGGGCAGCGCCGCGTACGACCCGTGGCGCCGCCGCCGTGCAGCAGGGAAAAATCACGCTGGATTTTCCGCGGCGCATAGTGCTGGTCTGTGCTGCGCGGCCTGAGGAGGCGCCGGTAGCCGGCATCGTCCGCGCCCTCGTGGGCGCCGGC
>USGZ01000029.1 GCA_900554265.1 uncultured Porphyromonadaceae bacterium | reverse complement strand
TCGACGTAGCGTACGTCGCCGGGCTTGAGGGCGGTGCCGTTGATGCGGTTGTACTCGTCGGCCTCGGCCTGGTTCTGCAGGATGCCGTCGGTCTTATAGCCGTAGAAGAAGGGGAAGGGTTCGCCGTTCTCGGCGCGTGAGATGGTGCCTGTGCCCTGGAAGGAGTCCAGGTTGGCCCAGCCCTGGTCGTTGCCGTAGGAAATCAGCTTGTTCTTAAGGTAGGAAGCGTTGGCGCCCACGCGAATGCTGAGCTCGCCGAAGTTCTGGCGGTAGCCGAAGTCGAGTTCGAGACCGCTGTTGCGCATCTTGCCGACGTTGCCTACGGGGATAGCCTCGCCTACGTACTGCGGCAGCGAAAGGGTCATAAGCATGCCTTCGGTGTCCTTGATGAAGTAGTCGACGCTCAGGGTGAACTTGTTGTTCAGGAAGCCCAGGTCGAGGCCGAGGTCGGTCTGCTTGGATTCCTCCCATTTGAGGTCCGGGTTGGCCAGCTGGGTCGGCTTGGTGCCGATGGCGATGTTGCCGGGATTGCCGAAGATGTAGTTGTTGCCGTTGGCGGCAAGGGCGATATACTGGAAGTCGCCGATGTTCTCGTTGCCGTTCTTACCCCAGGATACGCGGAGCTTGGCGTTGTTGAGCCACTGGCTGGTGGAGCGCATGAAGGATTCGTTCATGATGTTCCAGCCCACGGATACGGAGGGGAAGGTTGCCCAGTGGTTGTTCGAGCCGAAGCGGCTGGAACCGTCGCGGCGCAGTGTTGCCTGAAGCATGTAGCGCTCGGCGAAGTTGTAGCTTACGCGGCCGAAGTAGGAGGCCAGCTTGTTCTTCACGCTGGGAGCGCCGCCGCCGTCGCGGTCGCCGTTGGTGGCCAGACCGGTCGAAGCGTCGATGTAGGGGCGGTTGTAGTTGATGATGTTGTTGCGCGATGCGCTTACGTAGGAACCGCTGCTCTGCTTGGCGGAGGTGCCGAGGATTACGCTGAAGGAGTGCTCGCCGAGGGTCTTGTCGTAGCTCAGAAGGTTCTCGAGCTGCCATACCAGGCCTTCATGCTTGTTGGAGTAAGCGGAAGAGTATGTCTGGCTCTGGCCGTCGCGCAGGTAGTAGATGGGAGTGTAGCCGTCGCCGCCCCAGAAGGAGAGGTCGGCGCCGTAGCTGATGCGGTACTTGATGGCGTCCCAGACCTGGAGTTCGCCGATGAAGTTGCCTACGAACTTATGACTGTGGCCCTTTTCGCCGGGGAGGCTCATGTTGGCCACGGGGTTGCTCATTTCCTGGAAGTTGCCGAATGCGGTCGGAACCATCACCAGACGGCCGTCCGGACCGTACATGGGCACGTAGTCCTTCTGGCCGGCCAGGTATGCCAGCTGTGCCTGCTCCTCGGCGCTGCCTTTCTCGAGGTAAGGGGTCAGGATAGGGCTCATGGACAGGGCCGAACCCAGCGGCGAGCCCCAGGTCGAGTTGACCTCGATGCCCTTGCTCTTGATGCGGGCGTAGGAGATGTTGGTGTTGATCTTGAACTTGTTCAGGAAAGAGCGCTCGTTGCTCTTGTCGAATACCTCGATGCCGAGGTTGCTGCGCATGGTCAGGCGCTGGTAGTTCGAGCGGTCGAAGTTGCCGCCAACGATACCTTCCTGGGTGTAGTAGCCCAGCGAGAGGAAGTAGTCGACCTTCTGAGTACCGCCGGAGAGACTGAACTGATGGCTCATTACGGGAGCGTTGTCGTTGAAGACGACATCCTGCCAGTCGGTGCCTTCGCCGTAGGAGTCGGGGTTGGCGTACATGGGAGCCTGGCCGGAATTGAGGAGGCCTTCGTTCATCATCATGGCATACTCGGAGGCGTTGAGGACTGCACGTTTCTTGGCCTTGCTCTGCCAGCCGTAGCTGAAGTCGTAGCTCAGACGGGCCTGCCCTTCCTTGCCCTGGCGGGTAGTTACCAGGATTACGCCGTTGGCGGCGCGGGCACCGTAGACGGCGCCGGAGGCTGCGTCCTTGAGGACTTCGATGGATTCGATATCGTTGGGGTTCAGGTAGTCCAGACCGCCTTCGATAGGCATGCCGTCGACGATATACAGAGGATCGGAATTATTGATGGTACCGATACCGCGGACACGTACGCGGGAGGCGGCGCCGGGCTGACCGGACGAGGAGGTTACCGTAACGCCCGATGCGAGGCCCTTGAGGGCGTTGTCCATACGCAGGGGAGCGGTGCTCTCGAGGTCGCTGCCGCTTACTTTCGAGATGGCGGCGGTAACGACGCTTTTCTTCTGGACGCCGTAACCTACGACTACGACCTCGGAGAGAAGATTGTTGTCTTCCTCGAGGACGATGTTCATGTTTTCGGCCGCGCGTGCCTGCTGGCTCGTGTAGCCTACATAGGAGAATGTCAGGGTAGCGCCTTCGGCAACTCGGATCTGGAATTTGCCATCGATGTCTGTGGTGGCACCGTTCGTTTTTCCGTTTTCAGTGACTGAGACGCCGATCAGCGGTTCGCCGGTAGTGTCGGTGACAGTACCGCCTGCCAGCATCTGGGCCAGGGCTGCCGAGGTTCCCAGAAGAAGCATCATTACGAAAACCGCCAATGTCTTGGCTTGGTTTCTAAGATTGATCATTAGTCGGATAGTTAGGTAATAGATTTCTGTTACTTTCGTTTTGACGATTGCAAGTGATGATTGGATGGTTTTGGTCTTTTTTTTCTGTGTTTTGGTTCGATTGGTGGTATTAGGTTCGCTTAATTGGTTATTTGCCTGCAAAATTAGAGAGGGTGCAACATTTGTGCAAGAGCCGGTAAGGCGTTATGGTAAATGCGGCGAAAATGTAAAACGCTGCATTTCAGTAATTTACCTGCGGCGTTCGGTAGATAAAAAGTAAGTACGTAAATCAGACTGTGTAAGTCGTCGCCGGTCGTCAGAACGCCGCTTTTCCAAGGCTCTGGACTATATTGGCGAAGTCCTCGCGCGGTACGATGGCCTTGTTGCGGATCCGCAGCCGGGTGTTGTAGACAGTCTGCACCGAGCAGTGCAGGAAGCGCGAGATCTTGACGCTGTCGTTCAGCCCGAGGCGGACGAGAGGGCATAGATGCGCAACTCCGTGTTCATGAGTTCGTTTTTCTTGAGCTCAATTCTTTCCTCGGGGCGCAGCAGCTTGTTGAAGTCGGCAACGAAATCGGGATAAATCTGGAGGAAGATGCGGTCGAAATTTGCGTAGAGCTCCTTTATCTCGGCGTGGCTTAGCTCGGGACTCTTCGTGAGCTGGCGGACTTCGTCGAAGCGGCCGGCCATGATCATGCGGTTTATCTTCTTGCGGAATTCGTCGAGTTTGGAAATATAGTCCGAGCAGATGGCGAAGATATCGGCAATGTATTTCTCCTTGGCTTCGTTGACTCTGGAAAGCTCCTGGGCGTCTTCCTTGACGGAGGCATAGAGTTTCGACAGACTCTCGTTGGCTGCCGCGAGCTGCTCGCGGGCGTCCTGGAGTTCGGATACGTGGGCGCTCAGGTGGACGTTGGCTTCGTCGAGCTGGCGTTTGCTTTTGCGCAGGCGCCTGAACTGCAGCACGATGGCTCCAAGTGCGATAAGAAGGAGGACGACGAAGCCGGTCATAATCTTCATCTGGGTGCCGAGTTGCTTCTTCTGGTCGGCGTTGCGGGCCTCGTATTCCCCGGAGATGGTTGCCTGCAGCTCCGTCAGGCGCTTAAGGCGCGAGCGGCTCTTGTACTGCAGGGCGCATTCGGTGGCGTAGGAAATGTATGAGTTGGCGCGGTCCAGATCGCCGAGGTCGAAAAGAATCGCCGTGAGCTCCTCCAGCGACGCCATCTCGCGGACAGATGCGCGTACGTCGGCCGTGGCGCTGAGAATCATGTACTTGAGCCGGTTTTCCTGGTCGTCCGCCTTGTTGTATAGCGACGAGAGCATCCATGCCATGCGTGCCTGGCTGCGCTCGTTGAAGGCGTAGCCGTCCATCGAGGCTTCGAAATCCGGAATCAGGGCTTCGGACGCCTCGGGGCTGCGAAGGGCAACCCAGCCCATGACCCAGTAGTAGTTCGGGTCGCTGTCGGGCAGCTCCGAGCATAGCCGTTCAAGCAGTTCGTCGGTGGTGTAGGAGAAAGGCAGCGTGTCGTTCTCGTTCTCAAGAAACTGGTCGTAGTGTGTCTGCAGAAAGATACTTGTTTCGCAGTAAGTGAGATACAGCGCTGCCGGCAGCGTCGATACCTCAACCTCGCCTAAGGCGCGGTGGGCGCTTTCGAAAAGGCCCGTGGCCGAGAGGATGTAGGCGCGGTTGATGAGTACGTCGTTGATCCAGTCCTGTCGGTCCATCGAACGCGCAAGGTTCAGGACCCGGGAGGAATAGACCAGGGCCGAGTCGGAATCATAGAACGAATACGAAAGGAAAATTTCGCGATTGAGCCAGTATTGCTCTTCCGGACTGGCTGCTGTCGCCAGCCGCTGTCTGGCGGCTTCGAGGCGGCGCTCTTTTGCAGCTGCGTACTGCGGCGCGCGGGCAAGGGCCGCGTCCAGGCTGTCCAGGAGCGCCTGGTTGGCCCGGCTGAGCGGAGCGGCTCCGGCAGGCAGGAAAATCAAGACAAGAAAAATCAGCGCTGTTATAGTCTTCATGGTTCGCGGTAGACTTAAGTGGTGCAAAGTTAAGCAAAATCGTCTGAAAAAAGTAAAAATTGAGGCGCATTTTTTTGTTAATCCTCAGTATTTTGTCTTTTTTTTACCGGCTAAAATGCGTAACTTTGCGCAGTTTTAGGCTTTTGCGAAATAAAAATTTACCAATCATATTTTCAACATGAAGCAATACTTACTCCTCGCAGCCGGGATGCTGACGGCCGTCGGCGCCTTGGCTCAGATTGCCGCCGACGCCGGCGTCTACAGTGCCGTCCCGACCAGCACACGTACGGCAATCCGCACCAGCGCCCCCGTCAGGGCCAACGTCGGCACGCAGCCCTACATCAAGCATATCGCAGACTACGCGCCTGCCGGCGTCCTCATCCGCAAGACCGTCGACCCCAGCTTCAAGGTCCGCAAGACCTCCGCAGGCCTGCCCGAAGGCTGCGTGTTCAGCGAGAGTTTCGAGGAATGGGACGGCACCACGCCCTCCTGGATTCCCGAGGACTGGACCGCAATCAACAGCTCCGACGACGTTCCCGCCGCCAACCGCTGGTCGGTCGACGGCGGCAATCCCCTTGCCGGAGTCGTCGCCCCGGACGGCAACTACATACTCGGCATCAATTACAGCGCCGACGCCCTGGACGAGTGGGCCGTGACTCCCGAAATAGCCCTGACGGAGAGTATGGAACTCACTTTCAGCGCCTTCATCGACCCTTTGTTCCTCTTCGACATCAATTATATCAACTGGAGCACCTATGAGTTCGTAGAGCGTCATACCGCCGCCACCCTGCAGGTGATGGTCCAGGCCGATGGCGGCGAGTGGACCAAGCTCTGGGACGCCGTCGACGAGTTCGAGGAATATAACGCCGCCGACATGATGGAGCGCGGCGGCAAGTTCGACCAGTACACCGTCGATCTGGCCGCATATGCCGGCAAGAATGTCAGAATCGGCTTCCGCTACGTAGGCACCGACGGCAACACCATGTACATCGACAATATCGCCGTAGGCCTTCCCGCACTGGACGAAGTGAGCTACATCCCCGATTTCAGCACCCTCTACTGGGGCTTCAGCCGCAATCCCGGCTGGGAGGCCATGACCCTGGGCGTGGCCCAGATTCCCGTGTTCGTTCCCTCGACCTGGATGAACATGTCGCCCTACGAGAACGCCACCTACAGCTGGCAGTACTGCGACCCCGTCACCGCCGACTGGGATACCTCCGACGAGCAGGAGCAGCTCACCCTGACCTACCTGCCGGACTACCGCAAGGACTTCGACGTGTACACCAACCTTTTCTACTCTCCCATTCTCTCGGCCTCGCAGCCCGGCAATTCCGACGGCAGCTATCAGTCGCCTACGCCTTACTTCAATGCCGGCGGCACGGCCCAGTACTATTTCCCTGCGGACGACGAGACCTTCACCGGCGGTCTGCTGCCTTTCGACCAGATGAGCGAGGGACTGACCTACCTTACAGTCGAGAGCGATTTCGGCCAGCTCGACACCCCGATAACCGGCTACGGCCCCGGCTCGGATGAATACTGGTATAATTACACTTTCCCGGGAGAGGATAATCCCGAGTATGGCTCCTACATCGATGGCGTCCTCAACTTCATCTATCCTTCCGCAGCTCCCTTCACACTCCGCGGCGCCACCGTGCTCGCCCGCGGCAAAGCCGACGACGACGCCGAGCTTACCCTCTCCGTGTGCAGGCTCTACGAGGGCGTGCCCGACTTCGACAACCCCGTTGCCACCCGTACCATCCACGGTTCCGACTTCATCCACTACGACGCCAGCTCGGATACCGACTATCTGACCCTGGTGTTCGACTTCGACGAGCCCGTCGTTCTCTCCGCCGCCGACAGCGAGGCATACATCGTTGCCCTGACCGGCTACCACAGCGACAAGTTCACCTACTTCGCTCCCATGCAGTCCGAAGTTCCCAACCCCGCCGGCCTCTGCTTCGGCTGGCTGATTCATATGATTAAATATGATTCCGAGGAATACCGCGCCAGCATGATGCCCCTGGCTTACCTCGACGGCCCCTACGGCGAGTGCTACAACGCCTTCGCCATCAATCTCAACGGCGAGTACGGCTGGGTCGGCGGTCCTGAGGACGAAGTCCAGGTCCCCGCCGACGGCGCCGCTACCGTGGCCCTTGACTCCTACTACGCCGCAGCGGACCTTACCGTCGAGGCTCCCGAAGGCGTCAGCGCCTCCGTCGCCGGACGCTACGGCAAGACTCAGCTCTCGATTTCCCGCGCTGACGGCTATACCGGCGCAATCGACGGCAACGTCACCGTAAAATGCCCCTCGCACACCGTCTGCATTCCCGTCAAGGCCGACGCTTCCGGTATCGAGGACATCGTCGCTCCGGACGCCACTGTCGAAGGCGTGTACAGCATCTCCGGCCAGAGCGTCGATGCCTCCGAACTCACTCCCGGCGTCTATATCGTCCGCTATTCCGACGGCTCCGTCCGCAAGACCGTAGTGAAATAAGCCCCTATATCCCCCACACCAACGGCGGTCCCGGTACATTCCCCGGGGTCGCCGTTATTGTGTATGATTTAAGGATATAAGCGCCGGCATCCAAACCGCCAACACAAGCGCGAAGCGCCGTGGAGGTCGGACGCCCGGACGCCTGACCGGCTGAAAGTTGTCTTTTGCGAGTTTCCCGATTTATCATGATTATTCTTGATTAATCTCGATTAATCGAGATTTTTTAACCGGGCAATACCCGGAGACGACGGCCTCGCGACCTTTGCGATGCCCGCGTTTCGCGGTTTTTCGGGCCCTGGGTGCGGGCTGGGGCTTGAAATATTGAATAAATTTCGCTAAATTTGCCGTTTGAAACAGCAACGGAAGCCTTCGGGCCCGGTTTACAATAAGTTATGGACTACAAGAGAACACTTATCACCACAGCTCTCCCCTATACCAACGGCCCCGTCCACATCGGACATCTCGCCGGAGTCTACGTGCCGGCGGATATCTACGCCCGCTATCTGCGCCTCAACGACCGCGAGGTCTGCATGATCGGCGGCAGCGACGAGCACGGCGTGCCCATCACCCTGAAAGCGCGCAAGGAAGGCGTGACGCCCCAGGACATCGTCGACCGTTACCACAAGATTATCAAGGATTCTTTCGAGGAACTCGGAATATCCTTCGACATATATTCCCGCACCACCTCCGACATCCACTCCGAGACTGCCAGCGAATTTTTCCGCCGCCTCTATGACAAGGGCGAGTTCATCGAGAAGGAGTCGATGCAGCTCTACGACCCCGAGGCTAAGCAGTTCCTGGCCGACCGTCTGGTCGTCGGCGAGTGCCCGCACTGCCATAACCCCCGCGCTTACGGCGACCAGTGCGAGGCCTGCGGCACGGCCCTCTCGGCCACCGAGCTGATAAACCCCAAGAGCACCATCTCCGGCGCCGAACCCGTCCTGCGCCCGACGCGTCACTGGTACTTGCCCCTGGACAAGTGGGAGCCCCGCCTGCGCCAGTGGATTCTCGAGGAGCACAAGGAATGGCGTCCGAACGTCTATGGCCAGTGCAAGTCCTGGCTGGACATGGGCCTGCAGCCCCGCGCCGTGAGCCGCGACCTGGACTGGGGCGTGCCCGTGCCTGTCGAGGGCGCCGAGGGCAAGGTACTCTACGTGTGGTTCGACGCTCCCATCGGTTATATCTCCAATACCCGCGAGCTCTAT
Source organism: uncultured Porphyromonadaceae bacterium (assembly GCA_900554265.1). Taxonomy (GTDB): domain Bacteria; phylum Bacteroidota; class Bacteroidia; order Bacteroidales; family Muribaculaceae; genus CAG-873. The sequence continues at coordinate 2,153 of USGZ01000029.1, read as the reverse complement.
CCCGAAAGCTGGGAGAAATGGTGGAAGGACCCCGAGACCCGCGTAATCAACTTCATCGGCAAGGACAACATCGTTTTCCACTGCATCGTCTTCCCGGCCATGCTCATGGCCTACGGCGATGGCTACCAGCTGCCCGACAACGTACCAGCCAACGAGTTTCTCAACCTCGAGGGCGACAAGATTTCAACCTCGCGCAACTGGGCCGTATGGCTCCACGAATACCTGCGCGACTTCCCCGGCAAACAGGACGTGCTGCGCTACGTGCTTACGGCCAACGCCCCCGAGACCAAGGACAACGACTTCACCTGGCGTGACTTCCAGGCCCGCAACAACTCCGAGCTGGTCGCCATACTGGGCAACTACGTGAACCGCGTTCTCGTGCTCACCCACAAGTACTACGAGGGCACCGTGCCCGAGCCGGGCGAGTTCCTGGACATCGACCGCGAGGCCTTCGCCGAACTGTATCGCCTCAAGGCCGAAATCAGCGACAAGCTCGAGAACTTCCATTTCCGCGACGCCCTGCGCGACGCCATGGACATTGCCCGCCTGGGCAACAAGTACCTCCAGGATACCGAGCCCTGGAAGGTGGCCAAGGAAGACCCAGGGCGCGTCAAGACAATAATGTACGTCAACCTGCAGATTGTCGGCTCGCTGGCGATTGTCATGGACCCCTTCATGCCATTCATGGGCGAGAAGCTCGCCGGCATCCTCGGCCTGGGCCGCATGCACTGGAGCCGCATCGGCGACGAGGACCTGATTCCCGCCGGCAAGACCCTGGCCAAGCCCGAGCTGCTCTTCGAGAAAATCGAGGACGCCGCCGTCGAGGCCCAGATTCAGCGCCTGCAGGACGAGAAGCGCAAGAACGCCATCGCCAACTTCAAGCCCGCGCCCCAGAAGACCGACGTCACCATCGAGAACTTCGGGGCCGTCGACCTGCGCGTCGGCACCGTAGTGGCCTGCGAGCCCGTAAAGAAGAGCGACAAGCTGCTGAAGCTCACCGTCGACGACGGCACCGGCACGCGCACCATCGTGTCCGGCATCGCCAAGTCCTTCAAGCCCGAGGACATCACCGGCAAGCAGGTGCTCTTCGTGGCCAACCTGCCCGCTGTCAAGCTCCGCGGCGTCGAGTCGCAGGGCATGGTCGTCTGCGCAACCAATGCCGACAGCTCCCTGAGCCTCGTCGGCCCCCTCAGCCCCGCGACGCCCGGCGCCGAGGTAAAGTAAGACAATTACATATTCAGATATCCTGCTGATGTTCAGCACCAACACATACCGCTAATATGAAGCCACGGATTCTAATAGTCTACACCGGAGGCACCATCGGAATGATCGAGGACCCCGACAAGAAGGCCCTCAAGCCCTTCGATTTCTCCCATCTGATGGAGAACGTGCCGAAAATCAAGATGCTCGACTACGTAATCGACAACATCCAGTTCAACCCGCCGATTGATTCGAGCGACATGAACGTGGAGCACTGGCAGACTATCGTCCGAAGTATAGCGGCGAATTACGACAGCTACGACGGCTTCGTCGTGCTCCACGGCACCGACACCATGGCCTACACGGCCTCGGCGCTGTCGTTCATGTTGCAGAACATCGAGAAACCCGTGATTATCACCGGTTCGCAGCTGCCCATCGGCGAAGTGCGGACCGACGGCGAGGAAAATCTGATTACGGCTCTACAGATTGCCGCCAGCCGCGACGACGACGGCAAGCCGACGGTACGCGAGGTGGCGATTCTGTTCGAGAACTATCTCTGGCGCGGCAACCGCTCGACCAAGCGCAGTGCCGACAACTTCAACGCCTTCCGCAGCAGCAACTACCCCGAGCTCGCCAAGATAGGCCTGGATATCCAGTTCAAGCGCACGGCTCTCTCGCACGAGGCTCCCAAGGGCCCTCTTGCCATCTATCCGGAGATGGACAGCAAGGTTGCCGCAATCGACCTCTTCCCCGGCCTTGACAAGGACATCTTCCGCCATATGCTCGCCGCTCCCGGCGTCAAGGGCATAGTGCTCAGGACCTTCGGCACCGGCAACGGCCCGACCGAGGCCTGGTTCCTGGACGCCATACGGCAGACCGTAGAGCGCGGGGTGGTGATTGTCAACGTGACCCAGTGCCTCAACGGCGGCGTCGACCCGCGGCGCTACCTTACC
>USGZ01000028.1 GCA_900554265.1 uncultured Porphyromonadaceae bacterium | reverse complement strand
GACGCATCCCAACCCCGCCGTGGCCAAGAGCGACGGCGCCAACATGCTCCCTCTGCACCTGCTGGAGGGCCTTATGACGCGCCTGACTGCCATCCGCCGTACAATCGACAGTTTCCGAGGCTGAGGCCGCGGCCACGCAGGCCAGACACCGGAACCCAAAAGACCAACAAGAACCATCATATCGCAACAATGAAAATACAGACATTCATAGCCGCTTGCGCCATCGCCCTCGCGGCCGGCTGCATGGACGCCGCCGCACAGCGCGGCATCCACAACCCGATGACGCAGGCCGTACTCGCCGTCTACGAGGAAGAACTCCAGGCCAATCCCAACAACTACACCATACTCCTCAACCGCGCCGAGGAATACTTCCGCCATCAGGAATTCGTCCGCTCGATGGCCGACCTCAACCGCGCCCTGCCCCTCATACCGGCCAATCAGAAGGAGCCGCGTCTGCATGCGCTGATGCTACGCGCCGGCATCTTCAACCAGACCGGCCACCCCCAGCAGGCCTTCGACGACCTCGTCGACGCCGAGCGACTCGCCCCGACCAACCTCGGCGTGCTCATACAGAAAGCCAACACCGAGCTGGAGCTGGGCAAGAACACCGAGGCAAAGGCCGATTACCAGCGCATCCTGCGCCTCAATCCGCGCACAGCCGAGGCATTCATCGGCCTGGCGCGCGTGGCCGTCAACGAGAACAACATGGGGCTGGCGGCAGAGAATCTCGAAAGCGCCGTCAACATCAACCCCAACAACCCTGACACTTACCTTCGCCGCTCGTCCGTGCGCAAGGCCATGGGCGACCACAACGGCGCCGTCGAGGATCTGGTGCTCGCCCTGAGCGTCGACCCGGACAACAGCCTGGCCATGGAAGGCCTCGTTGCCTACGGCGACACCAATTATCCCGCCGTGATGGCCGGACTCAGCTCCGCCGTGACGGCCGCTCCGCAGGTAGGCATGTACCGCTATCTTCGCGCCGGCATCGCCCAGGCGCACTACAACTACCTGGCCGCTCTCAACGACTACAAGGCCCTCATCGAGCAGCGCCTCTACGACTACCACGGCATCTACGCCTCGATAGCCGAGTGTGAGTTCGCCCTCTGCCGCTTCGACGATGCCCTCAACAACATCGACTACGCCCTCAACCGCGTCCAGGACGGCAACACCTGCAAGTACTACACCCTGCGCTCGCGCATCCTGCGTGCCCTTGGCCGCTACGATGAAGCCGTTCATGCCGCCGCCAACGCCACCATGGCCGACCGCGGCAGCGGCGACGCCCTTGCCGAGCTGGCCCTGGCATACACCGCCGTAGGCCGCTACGAGGACGCCTCCTCCCTCCTGGGCGAAGCCACGATGAACGACGCCGAGAATCCCCGCTATCCGATGCTCCGCGCCTGGGTACAGGAAAAGTTCCTCAACAACCCCGAAGCCGCCGCCGTCCAGTACCGCAAGGTAGCCGAGCTGGACATGTATATGGCCGACCAGGCCGCATCACTCAAGGGCTTCGCCCTGCTCTTCCTGGGCGAGACCGACCAGGCCAAGCGCTGGATGGAGAACATCCTGACCAATACCACCGACTACGACGGCCGCACCCACTACCTGGCCACCTGCTTCTACGGACTCCTTAACGACGACCAGAAAGCCTTCGAATGCGCAGCCAAGGCCCTCGACCTCGGCTACGGCAACTACTTCGACTGGACCGAGAACAAGGACGGACGCATCAACGACCTCATCCTCCGCGACGACCTCCGTTTCCTCCATCTCATCGCGCAGCACAACGCCATGTTCGGACTCTGATTCGCCACGAAGCCTGCCCTGAAAAACCGCAGACAGAAAACAATACAGCCGCCGCGAGGTACCGAAAACCTGCCGCGGCGGCTTTTTTAGATTAATTATGATATATTTGGCGCCCCAGGCGTGTTATATTATAGAAAACAAGTATCCCGATGATAATAGCATCACAGAAAAGAAAAGAAAACATAGCGGAGTATCTGCTCTACATGTGGCAGATCGAGGATATCATACGCTCCAACAATCTGGACATCGAGCAGATCCGCACAGGCATTGTCGATAAATTCCCGGTCGACGAGCCCACCCGGAAGGCTATGCTCGAATGGTACGAGAGCCTCATCGACATGATGCGCCGCGAGGAGGTCGTCGAAAAAGGCCATCTGCAGATGAACAACAACATAATCGGCGACCTGGCCGACCTCAACCGCCGCGTACTGGCCGAGCCCGGGTTCGACGCCTACCGCACCGAGTACTACCGCACGCTGCCCTACATCGTCGAACTCCGCGCGCGCAGCGGCGAGAATCCGGCCGGCGAAATCGAAACCTGCTTCAACGCCCTCTACGGCGTGCTGCTCCTGCGCCTTTCCGGCAAGGAGATAAGCGCGCAGACGACCGCGGCAATCGACCAGATATCCAAGTTCACTGCCCTGCTGGCGCGCTACTTCTGGCTTGACGAGCACGACCGCCTTTTCGGCCCCGACGGCAAGCCCTGCAAGGATGCCGTTCGGACTGCGGAAACTACTGAGATTCCCGCGGAAAACCAGGACTGACCGGGCCTTTCCTGGATGCCTGCGGAAGCCACCGGAAGGGCATTGCATAAAAATATCTAAAACTTTAGACCCCTAAAGATTTAATAGTTAAAATTAACACCTTATCGGCGAACATTTTCCGTATATGGCGTAATTTTGTAAAAAAGAAAACAAACTACCCGTTTAATAGCATAAATTATGAGCGAAAGCGTCAATATTCGCGAACTCAACGAACTCGTTGCAAGCAAGAGCAATTTCATCAGCCTTGTAACCCACGGCATGGACCAGACCATCGTGGGACAGCGTCATCTTGTGGAATCCCTTCTGGTGGCCTTGCTCGCCAACGGCCACATCCTCCTCGAAGGCGTGCCGGGCCTCGCCAAGACCCTGGCCATCAAGACCCTGGCGCAGCTCATCGACGCAAAGTACCGCCGCATCCAGTTTACGCCGGACCTTCTGCCCGCCGACGTTATCGGCACCATGATCTACTCCGTAAAGAACGAGCAGTTCATGGTCAAGAAAGGCCCGATTTTCGCCAACTTCGTCCTGGCCGACGAAATCAACCGTGCCCCGGCTAAAGTGCAGTCCGCCCTTCTTGAGGCAATGCAGGAGCGCCAGGTGACCATCGGCGACCATACCTTCCCCCTGGACAAGCCCTTCCTGGTAATGGCCACGCAGAACCCCATCGAGCAGGAGGGAACCTATCCCCTGCCCGAGGCACAGGTCGACCGTTTCCTGATGAAGGTAGTGATCGGCTACCCGACCCGCGACGAGGAACGCTCCATCATCCGCATGAACATCGCCGGCGACTATAACGAAAACGTCAGTGCCGTAATCAAACCCGAGGAAGTAACCGAGGCCCAGAAGATCGTAGGCAAGATCTACGTCGACGAAAAAATCGAACGCTATATCGTCGACATCGTCTACGCCACCCGTACTCCGAGCGAATACGGCCTGGAGGACCTGGCCAGCTACATCTCCTTCGGCGCCTCGCCCCGTGCGTCGATATCCCTGGCCAAGGCAGCCCGCGCCTACGCCTTCCTGCACCAGCGCGGCTACGTGATTCCGGAGGACGTGATCTCCGTATGCCACGATGTCCTGCGCCACCGCATCGGCCTGAGCTACGAAGCCGAAGCCAACAACTTCACCACCGACATGATAATCACGGACATCCTGGACAAGATTCAGGTGCCCTGAGCTTCTGCAGAGTAAATCCCGACCGTTTCCATGGATTCAAACGAACTCCTCAAGAAGGTCCGCAAAATTGAAATCAAGACACGCGGACTCTCGCAGAACATCTTCGCCGGCGAGTATCACTCGGCCTTCAAAGGCCGCGGCATGATGTTCTCCGAAGTGCGTGCCTATCAGTACGGCGACGATATCCGCGACATAGACTGGAACGTTACGGCGCGCCACAACACGCCCTACGTCAAGGTCTACGAGGAGGAACGCGAGCTCACGGTGATGCTGCTTGTCGATGTTTCCGGCAGCCGCGACTTCGGAGCCGCCGGCCCCGAGAAGCGCGAGATGATTACCGAAATCGCCGCCACCCTGGCCTTCTCCGCCATCCAGAACAACGACAAAATCGGCGCCCTGTTCTTCTCGGACCATGTCGAGAAATTCATCGTCCCAAAGAAAGGCCGCAAGCACATCCTCTATCTCATCCACGAACTCCTGGACTTCAAGCCCGAGCACAGCGGAACGGACATTGCCAACGCCATCCGCTACGTCAGCGACGCCATCAAGAAACGCTGCACTCTCTTCCTGATTTCCGACTTCATCGACAGCAGCGACTATAAGACCCCGCTCACCGTAGCCGCCACGCGCCACGACATGATGGCCGTCCAGGTCTACGACCGCCGCGACGCCGAGATGCCCGATGTAGGGCTGATGCGCGTTTCGGACCTCGAGACGGGAGCGACGCGATGGGTCGATACATCGTCCGCCGCCGTCCGCCGCGCCTACAGCCGCTGGTGGTACGACCTGCAGCAGCGCATGTCCTCGGTTCTCCGCAGCACGCGCGTGGATTTCGTCTCCGTCGCCACGGACGAGGACTATGTCAAGGCCCTGATGTCGCTATTCAAATCCAGAGCAGCATTATGAAGCGATTTCTACAGACAATAATTATAATGTGTGCCGTGGCCTTCGGAGCGTCGGCCCAGAGCGTCACCGTCGCCACGGAGCTGGACAGCACCGTGGTCCTGATGGGCTCGAAGCTGAACATGAAGGTAACCGTCAGCATGCCCGAATCGGACGCCGCCACGGCTCAGGTTCTCAATCTACCCGAGATTCAGAATCCGCAGCTTGGCTTCGGCGTGTACTACGGCGTCGACGTGGTCGACAGCGTACGTACTGACACCGTCGTCGAGAACGGCATGCGCAAGCTCACCTACAACTATACGCTCCAGGCCTTCGACCCGGGACTGGTCGACCTGCCGCCGGTAATGGTACTCCCCCGCGCCGGTGCGGACACCGTCAAGTCAAACTTCCTGACGCTGAAAGTGCTACCCGTAGAGGTCGACACCGTCAGCATGGAGCCCATGCCCATGGCCGGCCCCGTAGCCGCGGACATGCGCTGGCACGACTACATTCCCCTGTGGGTATTCTGGGTGCTGGGCGCGCTCGTGGTAGCCGCTGCGGCCATAATCCTGTTTGTCAAGCTGCGCAAGCATAAGGAAATCATCGCCATGGAGGCCGCCAAGCCCGTGCCGCCCTACGAGCTGGCCGTTTCGCGCCTGGAGAAACTCCGCGCCAGCGGCATCGCCGCCATGGGACACGAAAAGGAATTCTATACGGAGCTTACCGACATCCTGCGCCAGTATCTCCACGGCCGCTTTGGCATCAACGCCATGGAAATGACCTCCTCGCAGATTGTCAAGGCTCTGCGCAACAACCCGGAGACCCGTATCCCGAGCGAGCGCGTCGACGACGTGCTGCGCATCGCGGACTTCGTGAAGTTCGCCAAGGAGCGCCCGCTGGCCGACGACAACCAGCGCGCCATGCTCCGCGCCCGAGAGTTCGTAGAGACTACCAAGCCCCAGCCCTTGCCCGAACCCGGCACTCCAGGTCAGGGCACTCCGGGCGCTGCCGCACCCGGCCGACCCGGGGCCGCGCGTCCCCTGGACCCCACGCAAGGCCGGAAGCCCCAACCACTCAAGTAATCCACAGCCATGCATTTCGCACATCCTCATTTCCTCTGGCTCCTGTTGCTGATAGTTCTGCTCTCGGTATGGTATATCTACCGTCAGCGCAACGCCAACGCGACCATGAGCCTGAGTACCACGCAGGCTTTCGCCGCCCTGCCGCGCTCCTGGAAGCAGTATCTGCGCTACTTCCTGTTCGTGCTCCGCATGGCGACCGTGGCCTGCCTGATTATCGTGCTGGCGCGTCCCCAGATGCATGATTCCTGGCATACCACCAGCACCGAAGGCACCGACATAGTTCTGGCCCTGGACGTATCCTCGTCCATGCTCGCCCGCGACTTCGACCCTGACCGCTTCGAGGCCGCCAAGAACGTGGCCTCGAGCTTCATCGCGGGGCGCCCGTCGGACAACATCGGCATCGTGATTTTTGCCGGCGAAAGCCTCACGGGCGTGCCCATGACCATGGACCGCAACGTCCTGCTGAACTATCTCCAGAACCTGGGCATGAACGTCCTCGAGGACGGCACCGCCATCGGCGACGGCATCGCCACCTCCCTCAACCGTCTCCGCGAAGGCCAGGCAAAGAGCAAGAGCATAATCCTGCTCACCGACGGCAGCAACAACACAGGCGTAGTGGCTCCAGTGACCGCCTCGCAGGTAGCCCAGGAGATGGGCGTGAAGATCTACACCATCGGCGTGGGCAAGAACGGCACCGCGCCCTACCCGACGCGAACCATTTCCGGACGCATCGAGTTCACGCCCCAGCCCGTGGTAATCGACGAGAACACCCTGCGCACCATCGCCGACACTACCGGCGGCAAATACTTCCGCGCCACCAACAACCGCGTGCTCTCCGAGGTCTTCGCCGAAATCGACGCCCTGGAGAAAACGCAGATGGACGTCCGCAACTTCTCCCATACTGAAGACAACTACATGATATGGGCCTGGATAGCCATGGCCTGCTTCGTTCTGGAGCTGCTGTTGCGCTACACCGTCCTCCGCTCCATCCCCTAAAGTTCCGAGTATGTTCAACTTCGCATATCCTCTCCATCTCTATCTGCTGGCGCTGGTACCGGTGCTGATTCTGCTCTACATGGCAGCGCGCGCCAGCCGCCGCGCCAAGCTGCGCCGCCTGGGCCGTCCGGAGATTGTCGAAAAGATGATGCCGGATGCCTCGCGCTATACTCCGGGCGTACGCCTGACGCTGCAGTGCCTGGCGCTGGTTGCCCTGGCCATCGTCCTGGCGCGTCCCCGCACCGAGGGCACGACCAAGGAGGAAACGGCCGCCGGCATCGAAATCGTGGCCTGCTTCGACCTTTCCAACTCGATGCTGGCCTCGTCGACCGACCGCGCCGACGGCGTAAGCCGCCTCGACCGCGCCCGTCTGCTCCTGGAGCGACTCATCGACCGCCTCAACAACGACAAGGTGGGCCTGGTGATTTTCGCGGGCAATTCGAAGGTACAGATGCCCGTGACTTCCGACTTCTATACCGCCAAGATGTACCTCAGCGACCTGAATCCCGACCTTATGGGCTATCAGGGCACGGACATAGCCTCCGCCATCAATACGGCGATGAACTGCTTCTCCGGTGCCGAGGACATGCACAAGGCCATAATCCTCATCACCGACGCCGAGGACCATGAGGGCGCCGCCCTCGACGCCGCCCGCCTGGCCGCCGACAACGGCATCCAGGTCGACGTAATAGGTGTCGGCACACAGCAGGGCGCGCTCGTGCCCGGCATCACCGACCGCGACGGCAACCAGGTAATCTCGCGTCTCAACGAGGACCTCGGCGAGCAGATCGCCCATGCCGGCGGCGGCGTCTACGTCAACGGCTCGGCTTCGAACGCCCTGTCGACCCTCGTCGACCAGCTCGACACCCTCGAGAAGAGCGAGTTCGACACCGTGGTCTACTCCGCCGCCTCGGAGCAGTTCCCGACCTTCGCCGCCATCGCGCTGATACTTCTGATTATCGATGTATTCGTAGTCGACCGCAAGATCAGCTGGCTACGCGGCATCGAGTTCTTTTCCAAAGATAGCAAGAAAAAATGAAGACCATCAGGATATTGGCATTATTCATAGCCGCCTCGGCTCTCGCCGCCGGCGCCCAGGGCCTCAGCGCGCCGGACGACCCCGCGGCCATGCCTGCCGCGCCGACAGCCGCCCCGGCGGACAGTTCCGGCACCCCCGCGCCCGAGGTCCAGCCCGAGCACAACACCCCGGACCGCTCCTACCGAGCCGAACGCAACAGCATCCGCTACGGCAACCGCGAATTCGCCGACAGCAACTACCACCGCGCCCTGGAACAGTACGAGAAGGCCCTGCAGGTGAACGGCGCCAGCATCGTGGCCCGCTACAACAAGGCCGTGACGCTCCTGAAGCTGGCCTCGGCCGACAACGCCGGCACCGCCAACGACCCGCGCGCCCAGGCCCAGGTCCTCTTCTCCAATCTCCTCGAGGACGCACGCCGCTATAATCCCGAGGTGGCCCACAAAGCCTACTATAACCTCGGCAACATGAGCTACAACGACCAGAACTACGGACAGGCCATCGAGCTCTACAAATCATCCCTGCGCATCGACCCCGACGACTACGACTGCCGCTACAACCTGCGCCTTGCCCAGCTCAGGCAGGAGCAACAGCAGCAGGACCAGCAGGACCAGAACCAGGACCAGGGTCAGGACGAACAGCAGCAACAACAGCAACAGCAGCAGGAACAGGAGCAACAGCAGCAGGAGCAGCAACAGCAGCCACAGCCTATGACGCAGTCGGCCCAGCAGATTCTCCAGAGCATGCAGAACAAGGAGAACGAGACGCGCCAGAACGTGCGCGAGGTCGAGGCCCCCTCCCGCCGCCAGCCCGAGAAACCCTGGTAAGCAGCCTTCTGAAGCTTTTCAACTATATGAACCGATATGAAACTGCATAAAATACTGATATTGCTCCTGGCAGTCGCGGCGACGGCGTTCTCCGCCGGGGCGGCGGCCTCGTTCGAGCTCATTCCGCCGCGCAACGTGGTCCAGGGACGCAATTTCGTAATCACATTCCGCCTGACCAACGCGGACGGCAACGCCCCGGAGGCGCCTGAGCTCAACGGTTGCTCGCTCCTCTACGGGCCGGCCGTGTCGACGATGATGAGCACCGAGATTGTCAACGGCCGTATGTCGTCGTCGCGCACAAAGGACTTCTCCTTCACCTACCGAGCCGACGAACCGGGCACAGTGACCGTTCCCGCGATGGCCGTCGGCACGGACGAGGGCACCTTGCGGTCCCGCGGCGCGTCGTTCACCATCCTGCCGCCGGACGATACGCAGCAGGCTTCCGACCCCTACGGCGGCGGAGGCCAGCAAGGCGGACGGCGCCAGGGCGCCCAGCAGGTGCAGCAGCCCCAGGGCGGACGCGTCAGCGCCGACGACCTCCTCGTCCGCGTGTTCTTCTCCAAGAGCAGCGTCTACGAGCAGGAACCCGTGGTGGCGACCATCAAGATTTACACCAAGTACGACATCACATCCTTCCTGCCCGTTGTCCAGCCGGCTTTCGAGGGCTTCCTGACCGAGGAACTCCCCGTCGACATGAACGTCGACATCGAGAACTATAACGGCCAGAACTACCACTGCGCCGTCCTCAAGCGTCTGCTTCTTTATCCGCAGCGTTCGGGGCGTCTGACTGTCAACTCGGGCAAGTACGACGTCACCATCGTGCAGTACGAGACCGTCAACATGGGCTTTTTCCAGACCCACAGGCCGATTGAGAAACAGATAACGACTTCGTCCAACGGCGCTGCCATCCAGGTCAAGCCGCTGCCGGAACCCAAGCCTGCGGGATTCAACGGCGCCGTCGGGCAGTTCGCCGCCGAGGTCAGCCTCGACCCGGAGCTCATGCGCACCAACGAACCCTCCGTCTACTCCTATAAGGTCACCGGCACGGGCAACATCAAGTACCTCTCGCCGGCTCCCGTCGACTTCCCCGCCGGCATGGAAAGCTACACTCCACGCACGAACATGGACACCCGAATAATCAACGGGGGCAGCAACATGAGCGGAACGTTCACCACCGAGTTCACCATCGTGCCGACCGAAGTCGGCAACTACACCATCGCGGGCGTGCCTATGGTATTCTTCAACCCCGCCGACGGCCAGTACCACACCGCCGAGGTCCGCGACCTTGACGTCCACGTACTTCGTGGCAACGCCGCCAGCGCTCCGGCCGATGCCGCTCCCGTAGATGCCGAAATCAACGATATCCTTCATATCCACGCCTCCGACATCAGCCGCCAGCGCCAGCAGATCGACTACGTAGGCGACTCGACCGCCTACTGGCTGGCCTACGTCCTTCTGACACTCATGCTCCTGGGAGCCGTCCTGCTCTACCGTCATCAGATTCGCCTGAACGCGGACGTCTCCGGGCGCCGACTGGCCAAGGCCGGCCGTGTCGCCGCCAAGCGCCTCAAGACTGCCCGCGCCGCCATGGGAGCCGGCAAGCCGGACGAATTCTACGCTTCGCTCTCGAGCGCCCTCTGGGGTTATCTGGGCGACAAACTTGCCATCCCGGCCTCTCAGCTTACGCGCGACAATATTGCCGGCAAGCTCGCGGACTACGGTCTTCCCGGCGACAGCGCCGACTCCGTAATCGAAGTCCTGGACCAGTGCGAGATGGCGCGTTTCACCCCCTCTGGCTCGCAGGAACAGATGGAGGATATCTACAAGCAGGCATCGCGCGCAATCGACGCGATGGAAAACGTAAAGAAGAAGTAGCCGGTATGAAAAAGATACTCACAATCATCCTGTTATTGGTCTTCGGCGCCACCGCGGTGTGCGCCCAGGG
>USGZ01000027.1 GCA_900554265.1 uncultured Porphyromonadaceae bacterium | reverse complement strand
CGGTGAAGATGCCCGCGCCCGCAAGGCCGCCGACGAGGGAGCGAAGGAGATTGTGATAACGGGCGTTAACATCGGCGAATTCGGTTCGGACAACGGCCAGTCGTTCTTCGATCTGATCCGCGAGCTGGACACCGTGCCGGGTGTGAAGGAAGACGTGCAGAACATAATCCTCAACCTCAAGCAGGTAGACCTGAAGCAGAAAGTTGAGGACACCGAGTCCGAACGCGTTACCATCTCGGTTTCCGGAAAGGAAATCCTGACCGCCGGCGACATATCCAAGGAACTCCACGGTTTCGAGGTTATGAATCCGGAACTGGTGATCTGCCACCTCGATCCTCAGGCTTCGCTGGTGCTCACACTGACCATCAACAAAGGCCGTAGCTGGGTGCCCGCCGAGGAAAACCGCACCCCCAACGACGATATCGACACTATCGCCATCGACTCCATCTATACGCCCATCAAGAACGTGAAGTACACCGTAGAGAATTATCGCGTCGATCAGAAGACCGACTACGACAAGCTCACCCTGGAAATCACCACCAATGGGTCCATCATGCCGATGGAGGCCGTACGTGAGGCTGCAAAGATTCTCATCTATCACTTCATGCTCTTCTCCGACGAGAAGATTACGTTAGAGACTACCGAAACCAATCCCAGTGAGGAATTCGACGAGGAAGTGCTCCACATGCGCCAGCTTCTCAAGACGAAGCTCTCCGACATGCAGCTCTCCGTCCGCGCTCTCAACTGTCTGCGCGGCGCCGAGGTCGAGACTCTGGGCGAACTCGTCGTCTTCAACAAAACCGACCTGCTCAAGTTCCGCAACTTCGGCAAAAAGTCGCTTGTTGAGCTCGAGAGCCTCCTGAGCAGCCTCAACCTTTCCTTCGGCATGGATATCTCAAAGTATAAACTCGATAAAGAATAATTCCCGATGCGACACAATAAAAAATTCAATCACCTTGGACGTCAGGCCGCTCACCGCAGCTCCCTGCTGGCCAACATGACGGTCTCGCTGATTCTCCACAAGCGCATCAACACGACCCTCGCAAAGGCCAAGGCCCTGCGCATCTACGCCGAGCCCCTGATCAACCGCGCCAAGAACGACACCATGGCCAACCGCCGTCTGGTGTTCTCCTACCTGCAGAGCAAGGAGGCCGTGAAGATTCTCTTCCAGGAAATCGCTGAGAAAATCGCTAACCGTCCCGGTGGTTACACCCGTATTCTCAAGACCGGCAACCGTCTGGGCGACAACGCAAAGACCTGCTTCATCGAACTGGTGGACTACAACGAGGCAATGCTCAAGGACACCAAGGCAGCCAAGGCAAAGTCTACCCGCCGCTCGCGTGGCAAGAAGGCAGCCGCAGCCGAAGCCGCTCCCGCAGCCGAAGCTCCCGCAACCGAGGCTCCCGAACTCCCCGCAGCCGACGAGAAAGCCGAGTAATCCGGTTCCCGAAAATAGAAAAAGCCGTTTCCGCCACTCCGCGGAGACGGCTTTTTTCATAGACCGGCGCGACCGGAACGAAGGCGCGCTCAAGGGTGCCCTGGAGACTGAAAGTTTCATAATGTCATGATTTTCTTCCTGGAGCAGCGATTTTCGGGAAAATATTTTGAGGATTTGAGAATAATCAATATATTTGCTGTACTTTTAAGTCAGGAGGAAGTTAGATTCGCCGCCGCTCGATTCGATGAGTATGCGGAAATCGCAAAACAAAGACTTCCCTATAGCCTAAGTTCGTCCGGAAGGACACACAAGCCATTTGCGCACCTCGGTGGTATTAACCGGAGGTGCGCTTTTGTCATGTTGCGGAAATTCCGTATTTTTGCATTAGCTAATTAAGCCCAGAAAAGAAAGAACTATGAACAGCGATGTCATCCGTCTTCTTCCCGACTCCGTCGCCAACCAGATAGCCGCCGGGGAGGTCATCCAGCGCCCCGCCAGCGTTGTCAAGGAGCTAGTGGAGAATTCCGTGGACGCCGGCGCCACAGAGATTACAATCGTAATCAAGGACGCCGGCCGCACGCTGATTCAGGTAATCGACAACGGCTGCGGCATGAGCCCCACGGACGCCCGCATGGCCTTCGAGCGTCATGCCACCAGCAAGATATCCTCGGCGGCCGACCTCTATGCCCTGCACACCATGGGCTTCCGCGGCGAGGCCCTCCCCAGTATCGCTGCCGTAGCCCAGATTGAGCTGAGGACGATGCGTCGGGGCGATACCGTCGGAACGCGCCTGCTGGTCTCCGAGTCCCGTTTCGAGGCTCAGGAGCCCGTGGCCGCCACACCGGGCAGCAACCTGATGGTGAAGAACATATTCTTCCATATGCCTGCCCGCCGCAAATTTCTAAAGAAGGACAGTGTCGAGCTCAGCAACATCCTGCGCGAGTTCGAGCGCCTGGCACTGATAAACACTCACGTCGACTTCACCCTGATTCACAACGACGTCACTCTCCACCAGTTCCTCAGCGGCAGTTTCAAGCAGCGCATCGCCGCGCTTTTCGGCAAGAACATGGAGTCCCAGCTCGCACCCCTGGCAACGGAAACGTCGCTGGTGCGTATCAGCGGCTTCATCGGGCTCCCGCGTCATGCCCGGCGTCGCGGCTATCAGCAGTTTTTCTTCGTCAACGGCCGCAATATGCGCCATCCCGTGTTCCACAAGGCCGTCATGCAGTGTTACGACCAGCTTGTCGCACCGGACTGTCAGCCTTCGTATTTCATCAATTTCGAGGTTGACCCCCAGACAATCGACGTAAATATCCATCCGCAGAAGTACGAAATAAAGTTCGAACAGGAACAGGCCATCTTCCAGATACTCCAGGCCACTGTCCGGGAGACACTCGGCAAATCGCAGGCGGCCGGAGCGCTGGACTTCGAGTCCGAGGACGTACCGGACATACCCCTTTTCAACCCGGACCGTGAGGCTGGAACCCCCGACGACGGCGCCGACTTCGGCGCGCCTGCCCTCCGGCCATCGCGAACAAACGCCACGCAGGACTGGGAGAAACTCTACGAGAATTTCTCGCGCGGCCGCGACGAATCCTACCGCGCCGCCTCATCCGCACCCGCCCAACCGGACTTCGGCCTGCGCCCCAGCGCCGTCAACGCCGGAGTCCAGGCGCCTCCGCTGGACGACGGCATCCTCCATCCGATAGTCGAAAATCCTGCTCCGCAACCGGTTGCCCGCAGCCTCAGCGCAGGCGGCTATATTTTCACTATCCACCGCGGCTCGCTGATGATCGTGAACCAGAGCCGCGCCCATCTCAGGATACTTTACGACCGCATACTGAAGCAGCTCGGCGACGGGCCCCTCGAGTCGCAGAAACTGATTTTCCCGGAGGACATTGAACTGCCGCCCGACCAGGCAGCCCTGCTCAAGGGCATGAGCGAGGGCGTCGGCGCGCTCGGTTTCGAGCTGCAGCATGTAGGCGGTCCCAACTGGACGATAGAGGCCGCTCCTGCGCTTCTCTCGGGCATAACGCCAGGCGAAGCCCTGCAGGACATTCTCTCGGAGCTTCAGAACGGCGAGACCGGCGGCGAGGCATTCCGTCAGAGTGCCGCGCTGGCCATGGCCCGCGGCGCCGCCATCGCGCCCTCTGCTGTGCTTTCCGATGCCGAGATGGACTCAATCCTCGCCGGCCTGTTCAACTGCGCCACACCGGCACTGACGCCCGACGGCCTGCCCGTATTCACCGTCGTCGACATGGACGAGATAGACCGCCGGCTGCAATGAAACGTCTTCTTGCCATAATAATTCTGGCAGTCGCGCTGCTCGTGCCCGCCTACGGCCAGGATATCTCATCCCGGCAGCTCGACGAAGCGCTCCAGTCGCTCGACCGCTCCCTGCGCCGCAGCGACGGCTATATCGCGCGCCGGCAGACCTACATCGACTCCATAACCGCCCTTCCCGGAGCGGCGCGGCGCCCGGACCTGCTGCTGCGCATAGCCGACGCATATACCTCCTTCAACACCGACTCAGCTCTGCATTACCTCGACCTGGGCATCGCCCAGACTTCCGGGCGGGCGCAGGTTCCCTTCCGCTGGCGTCGCGCCAAGCTTCTGCCCCTGGCCGGATTCTTCGACCGCGGCGAGACGGAGTTCGCCCGCATACACCCCGACAGCATACCTCCCGAGATGCTGGCCTCCTATCTCGATGCCGGGCGTCAGATGCACAGCTATATCGCATCCTTCTATCATAACTATCCGACGGTCTACGAGGTGCATGCCGACAGCGTCCGCGCCTTCCAGCGGCGCCTGCTGCAGGTGCTACCTCCTGAGAGCGTGGAATATAAGTTCAATCAGGCGGAATATTACTTCGAGAACGGCCGCCAGGCCCTTGCGAAGGTTCTTTTCGAGAATCTGCTGTCGCAGTTGCCGCCTACGGACAACCTGCGCGCCCGCGCAACCCATCACCTGGCCAAAATCGCCGAGAACGACCGCAACCGGAATGCCTATCTATATTACCTGGCCCTCTCGGCCCGGACCGACGTGGAGGCCGCTACCCGCGAGACCCTCTCGCTCCAGGAACTCGGACGCAAGCTAAGCGACGAGGACATCGGACGAGGTTACAACTACATGTACTCGGCGCTGCAGAACGCAGTCGACGGCGGCGTAACGATGCGCACGGTCGATATGTCGCTGGCGCTCCCGGTTATCGAGCGCGCGCATACAGAAAGCCTTCACCGCAGCCGCAACTTCGTCTACGGCGTGCTGGCCGTAATGGCCGTACTCATCCTGGTGCTCGTCGGGATGCTGGTTTTCCTGCGCTACGAAATTCTGAAGATGCGTCGCCTCCAGCAGAGCCTCCGCCAGGCCAACCATGCCAAGGAGATTTACATCAGCCAGTTCCTCCAGCTGTGCTCGGTCTATATGGACAAGCTCAACCAGTTCAGCAAGACCGTTACGCGCAAGCTGGCCGCCGGTCAGGCCGACGAACTCTACCGGCTCACCAAATCCGGCAAGTTCGTCGACGAGCAGAGCCGCGATTTCTACGAGGTGTTCGACAACGCTTTTCTCCATATCTATCCCAATTTCGTGGCGGAGGTGAACCGGTTGTTGCGGCCGGACGCGCAGATAGAAATCCGCGAGGGCGAACGGCTGAACACGGACCTCCGCATCCTGGCCTTCATGCGCCTTGGCATCGAGGAGAGCTCCCGCATAGCTCAGGTGCTCAACTATTCCCTGAATACAATCTACGCTTACCGCAACCGCCTCAAGGCCCGGGCCATCAGCCGCGATACATTCGAAGAGGACATATCCCGGATCGAATCCGTACTCTGAGGCTCGCCAGGTGCTGTCAGATGGATACTTATATCGTCCTTGGCTGGCGAGAAACTTAATATCCTGGTAATCAATCGCTCCTGATTTAATGCGCTAAGCGCGTGTTTATATTCTCCTTAAAAAGTATTGCAAAGGGGTGCCCCGGGGTTATAACTTTGTACCGCAAAAGAGAACTACACGATTATTCAGTTTTAGGGTTAGTATAGATTGATAGTACTTAATGAATTCTGAAATTTTTCGGTATGGTTTTCTACCGCCAGCTAATGGATGGCGGCTGGAAAACTTATACATACCCTGAAGATTTCGACAGAAGAAGAAAATGTGTTTTATGTTAGTTATGTAATTGTTTTAAGTAATTAAAACGCGACAGAGCACCCTCGTGAGAAGGTGCTCTGTTTGTTTTGCGGGCACTCCGGAATTTCGTATCTTTGCGCTTGATTTGAACACAGGATTGTTTTATGAAATTTAGTGTATTGCAGGCCCGGTTGAAGCCGTGGATGATGCCTGTTGCGATTCTCGCCGGTATTCTTTTCCATTCCGCTATCGACAAGGTCGCCTGGGTCGTTCCCTATCTCATATTCACGATGCTGCTGCTTACATTCTGCCGCATCGAGCCACGTCAGCTGCGCTTCTCGCGCACGATGTGGTGGCTGCTGGCCATCCAGCTTGGAGGAGCCGTCCTTGTCTATATGCTACTGCGCCCTGTCAACGCGACTCTGGCCTGTTCGGCGATGATCTGCATCTTCTGCCCTGTCGCTACGGCCGCGCCGGTAGTAACGGGTATGCTCGGGGGCAATATCGCGAGAGTGGCGGCCTTCTCGGTGCTGAGCAATCTGGGCGTGGCCCTCGTCGCACCCGGTCTTTTCGCCTGGATGAATCCCACGGCCGACATTTCCTTTCTCGACGAGTTCACGGATATCTCCCTGCGCGTGTCGCCGATGATTGTGCTTCCGCTGCTTGCGGCGCTGATGCTGCGTTTTTCTGCTCCGCGCGTCCACCGTGCCCTGGCGGCCGCGGCGCCGGTATCGTTCTATCTCTGGTCCTGCTCGCTGATTATCGTAGTAGGCCGCTCCGTAAGTTTCGTAATGCGCGAACCGGCGGAATATTGGCCCGTGATGTGCGCCATGGCGGCTGTGGCCGCATTGATCTGCGGCTGCATGTTCTTTGTCGGCAAGAAGCTCGGAAGCCTTGACGGCGACCGCATTTCGGCCGGG
Organism: uncultured Porphyromonadaceae bacterium; assembly: GCA_900554265.1. Classification (GTDB taxonomy): domain Bacteria; phylum Bacteroidota; class Bacteroidia; order Bacteroidales; family Muribaculaceae; genus CAG-873. The sequence goes on along the minus strand of USGZ01000027.1, from coordinate 4,332 downwards.
CAGTCGCTCGGGCAGAAGAATACCATTCTGGCAATCTGGATGGCCATGACATACCTGGACGGCATTACCAGTGTAGGCCCCGCGGCATATGTAATCTGGCAGAACTGCTTCAACTCATGGCAAATCTACCGCAGAATGAACCATAAGCCTTCCCGGCGGGTTAGTATTTAGTATCAGGAACCGCCCGTTCCGCACCGATTGGACGCTGTTATGCAAAGCATGTTTGAACTATTGATGGATCTTCCACTTTTCCGCGGGGTCACCCGCTCGCGGCTGGCTCAGGTTGTTGGGTCGGCGAAGTTCCATTTTCTTAAGTATCCGGAGGGCGAGACCATAATCCGAGCGGGTGAGGACTGCGGCCATCTCGCATTCGTCATAGCCGGCAGCGTGCGCGCCACCATTGTCAACAGCTCGGGGCGCTTTTCCGTAGAGCAGACCCTCGAGGCACCCTCGGTGATTGCGCCTGATTTCCTCTTCGGCCGCATTACCCGCTACCCGGCCACAGTTACGGCCAAGACTCCATGCAGCATCCTGAAGATATCCAAGACTGACTATATCAAAATCCTGGACACGGACAGTATTTTCCTGTTGAACTATATCAATACCCTAAGCGTCAATGCGCAGAAAGGCGTCGAAGGGGTTCTGGCCCTTACGGACGGAGGCCTCGACGAGCGTATCGCCTACTGGATTATCGCCCTGACGCAGCCGGGAAGCACGGAAATAACCATGAAATGCCGTACCCGCGACCTTTGCAATCTTTTCGCCGTGCCACGCAACGTGTTCGAGTCCGCCACGGCGGAAATGGAAAAGCGGGGTCTGATCCGCTATACACCTCAGCAGATCGACATAGTCGACCGCCGCGAGATGCTTGCCCTGCTTGAACGCAACAGCGAATACGAGCCATCCTGATTACAATACAATAACGAAGGCGCCATCCTCGCGGGTGACGCCTTCGTTATCGTGTGCCGGCTTTCGGGTTGCGCCGGACGCAAATCTAAAACAATCTTTAGCCTTATCTTATTACCTATATACCCGGTAAATCTTTCTGATTGCAAAATTAAGCACTGCATGCGGCCTTGTCAATGCAATTTATGCCAGGCCGGCCGGAATACAAATTGTGATAACGTAAATATTCCTATAGCTCAGTTTGATAAGCACTATAAAATATTATTGATAATATAAAAAAGCTTGCATTTATATCGTCGATTTCCTATCTTTGCAGGCGGAAAACCAGGCCTGGTTTTTATGCGCTATACTATGAAACGGCTACTCGCGATATTAGTCCTTGTTCTTCTCTGCGGCCACATGGCGAGACCGCAGCAGAATCCCGATTCCCTGGATGTGGATTCGGCCTTTGTCATTGCTGCCGGAGGCGACAGCGTCCTGGCGGCGCAGATTATGGAGAATGCCCTGACGCGCCTCGCGCCCGGAACCGGAGCGTACGACAGTGCCTGCGCCTTCCTGAGCCGCTACTATAGGGGCAGGAGCACCGACAAGTATGAGCGCTTTCTGTCCTCTTACGCGCGCAGCATGGTGGAGTCCGGCAATTTCGATGCCGCGTACTTTGTTGAAGTAGGGGAGTGGCGGCTCCAGCAGCACAAGTATGACGAGGCCCGCGAATGCTTCGATATCGCCTTTCGCGATGCCGACCACCTTTCGCCTGAAAATCTGCGTGTTATTGCGGACGGGTACCGGCGGCTCGACCAGATGTCCGATGAGAATTCAGGCACCGCAGGCAAGTGGGTGAGCGCGGTTCTTGGAGTGCTTCTGGCGGTAGCGGCCGTGGCGGCGGTGATTCTGTCGCGTCGTCTCAGGGGTTGCCGTAAGGCGCAGGTAATCAAAGAAGAAGTTCCCCAGGCGCACGGAGAGGCCGCGAAGGCCATGTTCAGCCTTGCAATCCACGCGGTAGAACAGTTCAAGGAGTTCAATCTCCTGGTAGAACGTAAGCTCGCCGCAGGGCAGAGCAAGGACCTCTATGCTACGGTAAACTCCGGCAAGCATAGCTCCAAAGTCATGGAAGGATTCTACTCTGCATTCGACGAGCGCTTTCTGCGGGCCTATCCCGAATTTGTCAGCCGTCTGAACGGCCTGCTTCAGCCGGACAAACGTTTCCCGGCTGCGGAAGGCACGCTCACTCCCGAGCTGCGAATCGCCGCTTTCATCTCCCTGGGAGTAAGCTCGAGCTCTAATATCGCCTCTCTGCTCGGACTGAGCCTCAATACCGTCTATACCTACCGCAACCGCCTTAAGGGACGCGTTCTGGACCGCGAGAATTTTGAAGAAAACCTGCAAAATATCATCGACTTTTATTAAATAAGAGTTTATATATTTGAGCGGAGAACTATTATATAAGCTGTTTTGAATCAGCAGATATTGACTTGTATAGACCTTAATTTATTTATATAAGCACTATATCGAGGCTCCCGGCCGGACAATCGGCGCTAACTTTGCAATTGTAAATAATACAGGTCTAAGATTCAAGGTTACTTAAGGCAAGTAAATGCCTGCATAATTAGCAAAGACAAAGAAATAAGAATAAGGATTTTTAATGGTTTTAGGTATTTAGTGTTAGAATAAAGAAAGACGGCCGCTTCGTGAGAAGTGGTTTTTCTTTTTATATAGCTGGCAGATTTTCCCGATTAATCAAGATTATTTCCCGGATTACCCAGGGCTGATTTTAATAATTAAAGGTTAGTGCGGGGGAAGGCGTCGATGTAGCTGCCGGGGGTTGCGTTGAGGATGCTCACGCCGGCGCGTCTGGCATAGGCGGCTATCTGATGATAGCTGCGGAAAGCTATGACCATGCTTTCCAGTATCTGGTCGATGGTATAGTTGCGGTATTCGTGGCGTACCCGCGTCAGTTCTCGCGAATTGTCGGCGTAGAAGTGTTTCTGAACTGAGATTACCTCGTTGTCGTCGTTCACGCTAAGGGTCTCGAGCCAGGAGTGGTCGGCGCCGGTGAGGACGATTTTTTTATAGCCCAGCCATATGCCGACCATAATCGACGGAATGAGCACGTTGCGCGGACGCGGCATGGCCATCCTGCGGCGGAATGCGGCGTGCGTCAGGCTGCGGAAGCCTTCGATGCCTACGGCGTTGAAAGTTTGTAGGGTGATATTCGCCGCGCCCTTATTTTTCAGAATTTCCTTAGCCTTGGCGGCGTCTTTGGCGGGAACGAAGAGAGTCATCGGCCAGCTTGCGCCGGCGATGTTGGTCCAGAGGCTGCGCAGGTTCTCATCATCCTTGCCGCTGAAGAAGTAGGGGTCGGCAAGAAGGTAGTAGTTCGGCTGCAGCTCCCTGAATACCGGAGCGTTGGCGGCCATGTTGACAGCTAAGGTGTCGGATTTTTGCAGCTGCGTCAGGTGGGCGGCGATTGTATCGTTGAGACTCGGGCCGTTGGCAAGGATTATCAGGGTGTCGGAGTCGCCTGCGGCTTTTTTCAGACGGCAACGGCGGCTCTGGAGCGCGATTTTAGCCAGCGCGCGCAGCGAGTCGAAGCAATTGTCGATAAAGGTCCTGGACATGGTTCAGAGGCTATCCTCGTCGTAGACGTGATTGCGCATATAGTCGACCATGCTCTCGCCGGCCGGGCCGGTGAGCGAGCGCAGCAGGGCGTCGGAGAAGGTTAGGGTAGAGGTCAGGCGCCGGTAGCGTTCCTTGCCGTAGAAAAGCTTCCCCAGCCATATCTGCCCCCAGGTGCTCAGCGTCGATATGCGCTTGTTGCCCATGCGGGCAACGATGGCCTCGGCGAAGTCGTGGAGCGTCGTGTCGCTGCCGTCGGTGATGTTGACGGTCAGCGTGCCGCTTTCGGGAGTGCATTTCTCAATCAGCAGGCGTAGCGCCGCGGCAACCTGGCTGGCGTGAACACAACTCAGCCGCGCGTCGTTGTCCTTGAAATGGAAATAGAGCCCGCGGTAGATGCTGCGGGCTATGCTCATCGGGAAACCCGTCATACCGGTGCCGACGGTATTGGCGCAGCGCAGAATCACCGTCGGCAGTGAGAGGCGCGCGGCTTCGGCGGCGAATTCCTTCTCGGCCCTGGCAAGGGCTGAATCCTGGCGCAGAGGCGTGCTTTCGTCGAGGTTCTCGCCCTCGACGGCATCGTAGACCTCGCAACCCGAAAGCATCACGGCAAGCTCGGCCTTGGCGCCGTCGGGCAGTTCCGAAGCGTCGGCCACCAGGACATAGTCCGGCAGCTCGCGCTCGACGTAAGGCTTCACGAACTCGCGCCCCGGAGCCCTGAAAAGTATGTATTTGATTTCCTTTTCCATAGTCACACCGCAAAGTTAGCAAAAATCGCCCATATACGAAAAACGGACCGACGCAAGGCCG
>USGZ01000026.1 GCA_900554265.1 uncultured Porphyromonadaceae bacterium | reverse complement strand
CCTGCACGATCGGGGCTGCGTTCTTGTTGACGGTGAACTTGTACCATACGTTGCGCAGAACGTCGAAATGCGTCTGCGGCACGCTCGGCGATGTGTTGAGGTTGTAGACGGCGAAGTAGAGAATGTCCTCGCTCAGGTCCTCGCCGGCGTCGATGCCGTTGCCCTTGAACTTCACCAGCATGCGGCATCTCTGATTGTCCGGACGCCCGACGTTGCGGTACTCGGGGATATATGCCAGCCAGCGGCCCGGAGTCACTTCCATGAAGCTGAAAGTCTCGGCGCTCTCGCAGCCCTCGGGTATCGAGGGCTCGGCGGTATAGTCCTGGTCGTAGCTGTTGTGTACGTAGTCGTCCTGCCGGCGGACGCCCCGGGGAGCGCAGTAGCCGCGGGTATTGTAGCGCTGGAGCTTTACGTACTCCAGGGGATAGACGCACTTGTCGTTGACGGCGACCTCCACCTTGGCGAAGGCGCGGAGCATATGGATGGTGCCGATGTCGGCGGTGTTGCCTGCGGAATAATCCAGCGTCATGGCGTTGGTAACGCCGTAGAGCGGGACGAGGTTCCTGGAGGATAGCTCCATGCTCGCCGGGGTGAACTCGTAGGTACGGTTGACGATATCGTCGATGGTCGTTACGCCGGGACGAAGCTCTGCGGCTGCCGGGTAGGAGGGCCAGTTGGCCAGGGCCACTATCTTGACCTGCCCGTTGATGGCCTCATCCATCTGCATGCTGTAGACGGTATAGGTCTTGGACGACGATGTCGACTCGACAGGCACTACGGCGTCGACGTCGAGCGGGGCGATAAGGCGGTTGTCCGTTCCGAAGAAATAGAAGCGGAAGTTGCCGCCGTCTATGTCGATATAGTTCTCGTAGCCCTCGCCGCGGTCGTAGTCGCCCTCGGGGGTTACTCGCGAGCCGCCCGCACCGGCGGAATTGCTTACCGTAATGCGCAGAACCACCGAAGCCTGGGCGGGTATTCCGGGCTCGGGGTCCGGCGTGCCGCTGTCGCTACACGACACCAGCGCCAGAGCCAGAAGCATCGGCAGCAGGAGAGAGAAGAGTATGTCGCGTATCGTTTTCAATTCTTTCGATTGGTTATGTAAGACAGGAGGATTTCGGTCTGTTAAGTCAGGGGTTCGCTGCGCGGGGCTTACTGTTCGATATGGTTAATGACTACCTTCCATGAATTGATGTAAATCGTGGAATCGAACCAGCGGCCGTTGTCGTCGAGGAAAAGTACCATCGAGTAGTTGTCGCAGTAGTCGAGGTAGTCGGCGTCGCTGAGCTTCGCGTGCTCGCCCTTTACCATGACGGCATAGTCGGCAATCGGAATTGAGGCCACGAGGCTATGGTCGTCGTTCCGGTATATGCGGACGAAGTTGCGCTGCGTGGGCGTGATGCGGCTTACCTGGAAGTCGGCCACGGCGCAACTAACATTGGTGACGGCACGTGCGCGGCCGTCCTCGCCGTCGTCGATGTCCGGAACTTCGACGCCTGCGGAACCGCTGCGGACGGTGTGGGCGTAGAAGCGCAGGGGCTCGTCGGGAAGCACGGTATTGTCCCAGTCCATCAGCCCGCTCTCTTCCTCGATGGTGAAGAGAAACTGGGTTTCGTCGACGGGATCGCCGGACAGGTGCTGGAGCACGACGTGGACGTCGTTGGTATCTTTGGTCAGGGGAATCTCATATACGTGAGTGCCCTGGGTATCGGGGAATGTCACATCCATAAGCTTGCCGTGGTAAAGGTCGCGGAAGTTCGATCGCACGGCGGAACCTGCGAAGTTCCAGCCTTCGTCGTGCGCGCTGCGGCCCCCGAGGGTTGCCTGAAGATGTGTATGCTTAGTGGCGCTTTCGGGAATGGAAAAGTCGGTGGTATGGCCGCTGCCGCACCACGCGATAAGCGAGTAGGTGCCGGGAGCGATGCCTTCGACATCCATAAGATAGCTGCCGGATTTGAGTTCGTCGCCGGCCTCGTGTTTCTGCCACACGATATTGCCGTCGGTGTCGACGATATAGAGGGTCACCTCGTTGACTTCAGCGGCGAAGGCATCGGTGTACTTGAGGTTGCGGTCGTAGACAAAGCGCACCTTGTAATAAGGGTCACAGTCGCCTTCATCGTCGTAGATCATGCTGTCGCAAGAGGTAAGCACTACGGACGCCAACACCGGCAGCGTCAGTAAGAATGCCCTGAATATGTCACAGACGTTTTTCATCTAAGTCGAGTTGAGTTAATTTTGCGGCCTTGCGGCCTGTTTTCGAGGAGATAGAGAGAAAAAGGAAGTCTTCAGGGCCGTCCTGACTCAAGGCCCTTCCGGCCCTGAAGACTTATGGTAATTTCAGGTGGGTGTTGCGAAATGTAGTTTGCGGTCGGCCGCCTTGTTGCGGTTTTGTTGCGCCGTCCGTAGGGACGCACGGTCCGTGCGTCCGTTGGTTGTCAACGCATTGCGCGGTTCCGCGACATCCACGTGGAGTGCTGTTTAGAGGTCAACAGGCTGGTTTACAACCTTCCAGGAGAGGATGTTGACGCTTGCGCCTACGAAGTACTTGGGATCTTCGGGCTTGTCCGGAACGATGGGGGTGTTATCGGTCTCGGGGTCGAATACCAGATGACCTACCTTGCTGAAGCTGCGGACTACCAGCTTGTACCAGTGGTTGCGGACTACGCCGTAGTAGCCTTCGACGGCGTTGGTCTGGCCAGGGGTAGAAGCGAGGTGCTCGATGGGAATGTAGTAGAAGCTGTCGCCGTTGTCGGTACCGGTTGCGGGATACTTGGCGAAGTCGTAGGCAGCGGCCAGGGCAGCATTGAGCTCGGTCTCGGCGTTGAGGTTGGGAGTGCCGTTACCGGCGGCGTCGCGGGTGTAGATGGTCTCGGTGGTGTTGAGTACTACGCTGACTGCGCCGAGAGCGTGGCCGGCGGCTTCGTTGCGGATGAGCTTGAAGTCGGTCGACTTGACGGTACGCCAGTCGATGTTGTCGCCAGTTTCGCTGACTTTGATCCAGTAGTTGAGGTTGTCGTCGGCTTTGAGCTTGTTCAGAAGCAGGGCTTTGTAGGATTTGCCGGTGTAAGTAACGCCGCGGAAGTTAACCAGTTCGGGAGCCTCCAGTTGGCCTTCGGCATTCTTCTGATATACGCGGGTGCGGAGAACGGCGTGGGTAACCTTGGCATTGTGGACGCCAACCTTATTGCCATCGAGGGTCAGAGGACCGTCGGCAACTTCCTCGAAGATGCTCGTATTGTTGGTGTTCTCGTAGCAGTATTCGTAGCTTGTCGTGGTGCCGTTGAGGGTGTGGCCCTTGGCAACGATAGCTGCGGGCGACTCATAGAGGAGTTCGTCCTGATTGAACTTGGGACCGTAGATGTACGACATGCCCCAGAAGGAACGCCAGTCGCCGGAGTTGTTCCAGCCGGCGAAGGGATTGCTGTCGCTCCAGGTGGTGTCGAGCTGTTTGCCCATATAGCTCTGCTTGGTGGTGGCGTTCAGGCCCCAGCCGAGGATTTCGACATAGAGGTCTACGTCGGAGATGGCGTCGCCGCCGGAAGTCTGGTCGTCGCCGCCGGCGAGAGTCTGCTGGATTTTGTAGACGGTGTGGTTGTCGATGTTTTCGGTTGCGCCCTCAGCGCTCATCTGAACCTTGGCGGCAAGACGCTCTACGTAGATTTCGACGGGCTTGGTGTTGGTCTGAGCGGCTTCGAGGGTTGTCATGAAGTCGTTGCTGTTGAGCTTGGTGGCATAGTAATAGGTGTCGTCGTGACGTTCGCCGCCGTTGGCACCGGTTACCGCACCAAGGAAGGACGAGGTGGTCATCACGAAGGGAGTGGCGGGACCGTTCGTAGCGGGGAAGCTGGTGGCATAAGCGGTCAGCTTCAGGGCGGTTTCGGCCATGGTTGCGCCGGCTTCGAAGTCGGAGGGTGCGTTGAGAACGGTGATCACGTAGTTGGGGTGATCCTTGGCGGTTACGTTCTCGAGGATGATTACGTTCTTGGTACCTACGTACTCTACGTTGGCGCCTCCGGCGTTGGTTGCATCGTTGTCGGCAGGCTTGAAGGTGGTGTCGTCGGCCTTCACGGTGAACTCATATTCGCCGTTGGACCCGAAGAAGAGGAACTGTACGCTGCTCACCTGATGCTCGATAGGAGTCTTGTCGCTCTCTTCATAGCCGGGAGTGCTTGTGGCTCGGGAGGGGATTTCCCGCTCCGGAGATTTGATCTCTACGGTCATGTAGGCCACGTCACCGTTGGGGGTGTCGGGCGTATCGCCGTTGTTGGCCGGTTCGTCGTTGGAGCAGGAAGCCATCATGGCGATAGCTCCGAGGCCGACGAACATTGTGCTGAATTTGTTCATAGTTTGAATAATGTGGCTATTGTTATTTAATGATTGTTTATTATCGCTTTAGTCCGATTGCTCGGAAGAGGTTTGTTAATGTAATCGGGTTCGAGAGGTAGTGATGTCGATTGAGAGTGAGAGATAGGTTTGTTATTGTGTTTGATTATTGATTATTTAGGCAGTCCGTAGGGATGCTCCCCGGAGCATCCGCTGGCCGTCAGCGTATTTTGGCGGATGCACGAGCGTGCATCCCTACATTTTGCGATTTTGCCATACGGCCCCGACTCCATAGCTTTACTTCCCCTCGGGTGTGATGAGGTACTCGACCGTCTCGCGGTTGATGATGGCGCGGGCTTTGGCGGCCTCGGCGGCGGCAGGTTCGGAGCCCATGCCGGCGGCCTGGTCGAAGAGTCCGGCGGCACGTTCGAGGTCGCCGTTCATGCCGGCGAGGACTCCGCGGGTATAGACTGCCTCGGGAGAGTCGCCGGCGCGGTCGAGGTATTCGGCAGCCTTGGCGAGGTCGCCGGCCTGGAGGGCTATGGTGGCGGCGTTGAGGTTGCTCTTGGTGTCGTAGGGATGGATTTCGACGGCCTTGAGCATGATTTCCTTATAGCGGTCGCTGCCCGTCGGATAGACGGCGGCGATGCGCTGGAAGTCGACCGGGCGCAGACGTTCCGGAGCGCTGGCGTAGACCTGCAGAAGCTCCTCTACGGTGGCGTAGGCCTTGATGCGGTACTTGATGGTGTAGTCCGAGTGGCGCAGGGCCGGGTAGATGCTGTCGAGCATCAGGCGGTACTCCTCAGGGTAGCGGCGCTGGATTTCGCTGTTCTTGGGGTCCGGAGCCAGCGGGGAGTCGATAATCTGCAGAATCTCGGCGCGATGGGGCAGCGTACACTGCTCTACCCAGACGCGGAGGCCTTCCCAGTCCTCGGGCTCGTAGTCGGTGCTCATCAGCTCGGGGTCGAAGTTATAGTACTGGCGAACATACTCCTTCAGCGATGCCGTACGGCCCATGGCCAGGCGCACGTTGTTGTCGTACGGGCCTTCGGGCGAGGCGTAGCCCTTGATGGTTATGCGGGTTATCACGGCGGCGGTATCGTCGCGGACCTTGTCGATGGAGGCGATGATCTTGGCCAGCTCGATGCGGTTGCGGCGGTAGGTCGGGCGGATTTCGGTGCGGTTGACGATGAAGTCCACGTAGGCGCGGCCTTCGGCGGTGAGCTCGATGGCGCTGTCGCCGGTGAGCTCGACGAAGCGGAAGTCGGGCCGGAAGGGCGGACGGACGAAGTCCAGGCGTGCCAGCGGCGTCTCGGGTCCGATTTCAGGCTTCCGGCAGCAATTGGCCAGGTCCTGCTTCATGTCGATATGGCAGCGGTTCATCCATGCCTCGAAAGGCACCTCGGCGCGATAGGCGATGGCCTCGTCGCTCCAGGCGGGATAGACGCGACCCTGGGGCATGTCGTTGTTGCGGACATGGGTATAGTAGCGGTTGCGGCCGGCGATGGTCACGGTCGGCAGCACCAGGCTGTCGGTGCCTTCGGTGGCGCGCACTACCGGGGTGAATGTCACTTCCTTGTCGCGGCCGGGATTGACGCTGCGGGGGTTGATGTCCAAAGCCACGACCAGTTCGTCGCCGACGCGGTTCACCTTGATGTCGCTGACCCGGAGCATGGCGGCCTGCTCGGCTGCCGACGCGGAGAAGGCTCCCAGCGTCAGGGCCAGACCGCAGATTGTCTTGAAAATAAGCTTGGTCGTCATTGTCAGAAGGTGTAAATGAGGTTTATAGCGGCCTTGGTCGGACCAACGTAATTATGGGGATGATTGGAGTCGACTTTCTGTCCGCAGTCGGCGCACTCGTACTTGTCGTAGCGGGTGTAGACCCATCCGAAGCCGATTTCGGCCTCGATGTTCCAGCGGCGGTTGATAATCCACGAATAGCCGTAAGCAATGCCCGCACCGGCCATCCAGCCCTGGAAGCGATAGTCCTTGAGTTTGCGGTAGTCGGTTCCGAGGAACTTGAAAGGCATGTCCAGATTGCCGAAGTTGTACTGACCGCCTATGAGATGGGCGCCGACAAAATGGCCGGAGAAGGCCTGGCAGAACCAGTAGCGCGCCTCGGGCTGCACAAGCCAGTGCTTCCAGCGGTGGTTGTTGATGTCCCAGGCGTTGAGGTTGCCGCTGAGGTCGCCGGTCCACTGAGGAGCGAACTTGACCTCGACGCCGCCGTTCAAGGTTGCCGTGGCATCATAGAGCAGGTTGCTCTTCAACGCCACATTTTGCGCCGCAAGCGGCATTGCCAGCCACACCAGTGCGACAAGCAGAGTCAGTATCCGTATTTTCATCCCTTTCTTGAAGTGGAAATGATTGGTTTGTTCGGTTGTGTAATTATTCTATTGGTCTTCGCCGTCCTCGCGTATATTATCAATACGCGTACGGACGGACTGCAAAATTAGTCATCAAGTCATACATAGCGCTTACCTTTACATAAAAACCGCATTGACTTTACGTAAATTTCGCGCTAACAGGTCTTCAATGAGCCGGTCGGCAATAGACGAAAGGGCTGATTCCTATAGACTCAGGGCTTTCGGGTCTTTGCGCGGAAGTCGCTCGGCTTCATTCCCGTGGCCTGGACAAAGGCACGGTGGAAACTCGAATGGCCTGCGAATCCGCATCGCTCGGCTATCGCGGCGATCGGTGCGTCGGGCTCCTCGGCAAGCAGTCGTTTTGCCTCGGCCATTCGCAAATCGCGGATATAGTCGGTGAAACTCACGCCCATGCCTTCGTTGAAAATCCTCGAAAGATAGGTGCGGTTCAAGGGTACGACCGCCGCCACATCCACGAGCTTGAACGAGGGCCTGAGATACGGGCGCTCCGTCTCAAACCAGTTCTTGATTTTGGCCGCATACTCGGGTATGCGCATTTCAAAGTTCTCGTCCTTATTTCTTTCTGCCTCCTCTCCGGGAAGGGCGTCCTTGTCGCCGCGATGAAACCTGAACCATAATACAAGTATTATGAAACAAGTCACCGCCACAAGACAACCGGTAGCCACCGGCCAGCTTAACGTCATTTTCGCGAGAAGCATAAGAATAAGTCAGGATGAAGTAAAACTTCATTTCGGGACAACAAAATTAGCACTATTTGTTCAATTCGCATAGTAAAATCCGCGGGGCGCAAAGACAAAAAAAAAAAAAAAAAAATAGTGTTACTTTTTGTTAAGTACGCTGTATGTTAAGGTTTTATAGGGTTACCGGATTCAGGGTATTTTTGCAGGTCCGTTTTTTTGACATAAAGACATAAAAACAGAAAAAACGCTAATATCAGTAGAAGCGGCAGGGAGGCTGGTAGCGGTCCTCGAGATGCTCTACGGTATAGTGCTCGGACGAGCCGGTTACGAGGACAAAATCGAAGCGAAGGTGGTAGTCGACGCCGCGCTCATCGGAGTATTTCTCCAGGAGAGCCACCGCAGCGCGGCTCAGGCGCTGCAACTTGCGGCGGTTGACAGCCAGGAGCGGATCGGCACTCATGTCCGAGCGCGTCTTTACCTCGACTATTATCAGGTCCTCGTCCTGGCAGGCCAGGATGTCGACCTCCAGGTTGCCCACGCGCACGTTTGTGCCTATTACGTGCGCCCCTGAGCGCTCCATGGCCTCGACGGCGACCTTCTCGCCCCAGGAACCCGCCGCCCTCGCCAGCTTCTGTTCTTCAGTCATCATCTGCCTTTTTCTGTCTTTCTGTCCTAAGTAGAGATAATGAGCGCCCGGACATCGGAGAAATCCCGATGCCGCAGGGCCTCGGGCGAAATCAGCAGGTCCAGCACACCGAAGTCGATGAAATTCAGCTTCATGTCGTCCGTATCGAAGGAGTCGACCTGGAAGAGTATCGTCCAGTCCTCGAAGGGATGGTCCCAGTTCTCCCAGGGCCGGTGGTCCGGCTCGGCCAGCAGCGCCGTGTCGTCGCCGTACTCCTCGCGGGTGACGGAGAATTCGATGGCCAGGGCCTCCGGGCTGACGGGCTTTTCATCGTCGTCGACAAGCACTGTCCGCACAAGATTGTCCATTTCCTCGGGTCTCACCCAGATTACGCGTACGGCGTCGCTGTCGGAAATGCTCCCGCTGATTTCGGGTTCGCCCCGGTAGCCGTTCATATAGTACTCAAGTTTTGCGAAAACCAGCAGCAGGCCTTCGTGGGGCAGGAGTCCATCGGGGTCGAAGCGGGCGATGTCGGGCAGATGTATCTGGCATATGAAACTGTAGTCCAGCTCGTCGCCATCCTCGTCGACGTACTCGGGATAGGTAATATCTTCGGGCAGGTCCGGATCGCCCCAGAAGTGCGAGGCGCCCAATGGCAATTCGCGGGAGGGCTTGCTGAGTTTCAGGTATATAGGCTTTGCTTTCATAGTTCAGTCCTCCTCCTGGAGGTTTTCGGGTTCCCAGATACGGTCCATGATTTCGCGGGCCTCCCCGACGTCCTCGGCGGCAGCGTCGGCCAGAAGCTCATAGTAGCGCTCCATGTCGTCCATGAAATGCGTCGGATCGTTGTACTCGGCGGCGATTCCGAGCCAGTACCAGCCGATTTCGCACTCCGGAGCGAGCGCGCCCTCCTCTACCCCTTCGAGCAGAAGGCGGCGGAATTCCTCCGGGCGGACTATTTCGGGGATGTTCCAGCGGTCGGTGGCCGCCAGCAGCGCCCGCAGCGGGAACATGTCGGCATAGCCCAGGCCGATGCAGCGCTCCACCTTGCTCATCAGCAGGTCTTTGAGCTCTTTCTCGATATCCTCGCCGACGCCGCCGTCCTCAAATACGCGACTGAGCTCGCCGGCGGCCACGAAGATGTAGTCGTCCAGCAGACAGTGGATAATCGAGAAGCGCATGCTCACCTCCTCGGCGGTCTCGGCCGTCGGCATGGTTCCGTCGGGCAGGATGCTGGCGAAGTCGGTCTCGCGCGGATGTCCGGGCGTGATTTGCAGGATTTTACCCATGAAATCGACAAGCACGTAGTCCTCGCCGGCATCGGCGATGCCTACGGTCTTGCCAGAGGGGTATTTCTCGATAATCTTGCCGGGCCGCAGCTCGTCCAGGACGTAGTCGCGGGTATATGTCACCGTATGGTTCAGCCCCACGGTGCGGGACTCGGCCACGCGCAGCATACGCACCTGCATCAGGGCGCAGTAGGCCATCGCCTCGAGCACCTCGGCTGCGTTGCTGTCGGTCCGCGCAGCCTCGGCCACGATGTCGTGGAAGCGCTCGGCGTCCTCCATGAAGGTGTTGGGGTCGTTGTTCAGCGCTATGGAGGCCACGTGCTCCCAGGCGTAGGCGCAGTCGGGAGCCAGCGCTCCATCGACGATGCCCTGCAGGAAAAGCTTGCGGAAGAGGGGCAGGTTGCCGATTTTCAGCGTCGACCAGTTGTCGGAGGCCTGAAGCGCGGCATACAGCGGCCAGAAACTCTTCTCGCCGGCATTGATGAGGTATTCAGCCAGTCCGAGCACCACATCCTTGTCGCAGTTCACATCGAGGGTGTCGAGCGTGGCGGGCATCTCGGTGCAGTAGCGCTCCTGGAGCTTCTTCAGCGTAGCCGACAGATATGCGGCCGGGTCGATTTCCTCCAGCGAGATTAGGAAACTCACGCGTTCCTCGGTGATATGGCGGTTTGGCACCTGATACTCAGGCGTCTCTACGGTCTGCCCCGCCTCGACCATGAAATGGTCGGTCATGTAGCTCAGGGTGATTTCGGGATCCTCGAATGCGAAAATCAGACGCCCGCGGTCGGCGAGGGCCTCGCCGGGCGTCAGGCGCTCGGCAAGGTAATGCAGCGTGGTCTCCCTGAGATTGGTCAGGCTCTGGTCGCGCGTGAAGCGCCGTACTTTTACTGTCAGTATGTGCATATCTATGAGTATCAGTCGAACATTACTCCGGGATTCATCATATGTGGCGAACGCCAGTCGATGCCGAATTCCGCCAGAGCGTCGGCCAGGGCGCTCCAGTATGCGAAGCAGAAGCCCATGCCGCGGGGCACGTCGGCCAGCGCGCGGCTTACCAGGTATTCGGCCGAATAAATAACGGCCTCATACTCAGCCGTGCGCTCAACCGGGTCGAACTTGAGATGGCGCCGGTAGACGCGACAGAAGTCCTCCATCGGCAGCGTCGGGTCTATGTAGTCGTAGAGTTTGGCCAGCTCGGTTGCATTGGTTTCCTCGGCGGCGTCGAGGCGGCTCATATACTCGCGCACGGCAATGCAGAATCGCGGGCTGCGCAACTCGTCCATCTGCTCGAGCATCTGACCCAGCAGGCCGGCTTTCTCGGCGGCCGTAGCGAACTCGCCGGGGACGCTGTCGGGCAGGTGCTGCATGATGGCGAAAGCCTCGCGGCCCAGGGGGATGTTCTTCCACATCAGGCCGAACTTGCCCGCGTTCTTCACCATCTCGCGGAAAATTTTCTCCAGTCTCTTGATTTCGTCTTTCATAGTTATCGAATTACGTCTATAATACGGCCAGACGCGCAAAATTTCTTTTAATAAAACCGATGTTTCGCCCACCCGTAGGGACGCACGG
>USGZ01000025.1 GCA_900554265.1 uncultured Porphyromonadaceae bacterium | reverse complement strand
ATGTGGCCGCCGACCTCGGCATCGACATCAGCCGAGTAAGCGTGAAGGCCACCACCACCGAGCACCTCGGTTTCACCGGCCGTTCCGAAGGCATCGCCGCCCAGGCCTCGGCCCTCATTCTCGGAAATCAGTAATCAATCAAAGGGCAGCGGCGATTTTGCGGATATTGGCTATCCGCTCCATAAAAGAGCAGTCTTTCTGCGCCTTACCCTTGTTGTATGCCACCTGGAGATTCATCCAAAAATCGGCGTCTATGCCCAATGCGGCTTCGACCATCATGGCGTATTCGATGGTGAAATCCCGTTTCCCGTTGATTAATTCGTTAAGTAACGAAACGGTGATTCCTATTTCTTTGGCTAATTTTGTCTGAGTGATACCCCTCGACTCCAATTCCTCTCTAAGCATTTCGCCAGGATGGGTAGGCTCAAAAGGAATAAGATTGTTGGCAATCATTTCAGGATCTATGCCGTCAAGTGCAGTCATTTTAATCATAATGGTTTGAAAGTTCAACAATATTGCAGATAGTCAGCATGGGCTTGTCGCCATCTGCTGCGAGCGTGAATTCAATGCGGTATTTGTCGTTGACTCGTATGGAGTAACGGCCGGATTTATCGCCTGTCAACGCTTCAAAATTCAATGAATTGAATTTATACAGAGTTTCAGCCGAAGGTGCGGCCATGAGCATTTCAACACGCTTTTGATAGCGCCTGATTATATCAGGCTGAAAGCGGTGCTTTTTGTCTGAGCTGCGACCTGACTGAAAAAGCTCGCGCAGGTAAGTCTGTCCGAATATTACTACCATATTATATTACGGGGCAAATATAAGAATTGTTTTTAGTTTTCACAAATTTGTGAAAACAATTTTGTTTGGCGTTTTTATTCGTTCGCACTTTAAGTTATTTTATTTCTTTATTGCCTGAGAAGAAACTATGAACGCGTCTTAGAAGATCTTGATATGTATACCGACGTTGATTATCCGGATTAGTCCGTCTTCCGGCCGTTCCGAAGGCATCGCCGCCCAGGCTTCGGCCCTCATTCTCGGAAATCAGCCGTCATAGCCACACAAACGACAAACGAAAATCAGCCGCACCTGAACCTATGGGAAGCCGGGCGCGGCTGATATGTGTATGAAGTCAGGAATTAGTGGCGGGAGAAGAGAGAGAAGGTGTGCTTGTACGAAAGCGAGAGATAGAAGCTGGACGTGGATGCTCCGTCGGCTTTGATGCGGTAGGATTCATAATGATTGTGATAATATGATCCGCTACGGTTCTTTTTTATGGCATTCTTCGGAATCCCGGGCGCGAAGTTATAGCCTGCAAGTAATTGCAGATAAGAGTTGCTGCCCATCCGCAATGACACACCAACGGCCGGCCGTATGAATATGCCATTGGGTTTATATTCATACTTGTCATCATTATATAGCTCGTGATTTATATATGGCGTATTGTCGGTTATAGCTTTTGTATAGCCGATATCGATGGAACCTATGGGCGAAAACTTGCGGTCTGACAGGCGGTATTGACCGCGCAGGAAAACATTGAGCCGATAAAAGTCGTAATCTTCATCATAATCTCTTATATCCTCTGCAACCACTTCTCCCGAACAATCGGATTCGCTGTAATATGTAGTACTCGAAACTCCTTCGAGAGTTGTTTGCATATGAGAACCGCCGATGCCTAAGGCGAAGCTCAGTCGCGGCGACCATTTGTATCCAAGCAGAAGAGCAGCTCCGTATTCACTGATGCCGCTTGCTTCAAGTCCTATTTCAAGACCGCTGTCCCAGATGGGATTGGGAATATGCTGTTTAGGTACTCTGTTGGGGTCGGTTGACGAATGGAAGTTGAATCCGGCGCGTATGGCAAAGGCTCCGTTGCTGTTACCGCCTTTGGTTGGGATATAATGCTCGTAACCGAGGGCTAGGTCAAGGTCGGTAGTATGCGACAGCGGGAAGCGTACACCGGGCATGATTGAAATCGTCACGTAGTCGGGCTTTACGATATCCACCGATGTTTTATGCTTCCCCGAACCGAAGGATAAATGCTCGTCTTCGGCGGTGTTGATTGCATATCCCACGCGGAAATCGGCAAAGGGAGTCAGACGTGTGCCATGCAGCGGCATGAATCCGCGCAGATTGGCAGTGATGGGAATGATAGGCGAGCCGAAATCGTCAGTCGACATCTGAACTCCGGCTCCGATGCCGGCGGAGAAGTAGGGAGAGAACCGCTTTGATAGCGTCAGTTCTACCGGAATGCTTGTTCCGCCTCCTTTGGTAGCGATGTTGACACCGGTGGCTACGGAGAAATCGAGTTTGCGGTGGCGGATATTGCAGCTGCCGTCAGGTTCGGACTGGGCTACGCGGACGATTCTTTCGATGTCGTCCATCGGGTAAACAAATACGTTCCCGTCGCCAGTTCTGATTTTGAGAGACTCTCCCGGAGTTTCCTCGAGGATAGTTCCCGAGATGATACTGCCGTTTTTAAGATAGACAGTTTCCTTGGCACTCAACGCAATGCCGATTGCGATGACGCAGGTAAGGATGATGCATACTAAGCGCTTCATCATAAGTTTTTGTCCGGCCCTGATTACCCCTTCGCGAGCCATTGTTTACACTGTGTGTAGATACACGAAAGACGTGGGTAATGTCTGCCATATATCCAGCTCTCGGTATCGCCAAACACCTCGTAGAAATACACAGCTACCCACGCCCAAATTGATATATAAGCCTTGCATAGCCATGCAAAGAGTTATAAATCAACCGTCGGGCGTCTTTACTGCATCCTTCTACTGAAAATTTGGCGATTTTAGAGCTGAGGATTAGCAAAAACGCTTTCGCGAAAATATGTAGACTGCCTACGCAGTCAGCGCAAAAGTATAAAAAATTTCAACAACCGACATAAAAATTAACACATTTTAAATTTATGCACAATAGACTCTGCTATCTCTCAGTCTTTTCAGAGTCAGCAGAGAACTCGTGCGCATATGAAACAGCGCTTCTTTATTCGGCGGCAGTTTGCATTTCTACCAGGCGGCGGTAGTAGCCTTTTGCGGCAGGGGACATCAGTTCGGCGTGGGTGCCGGATTCGACGATTTTGCCCTGATGGAGCACGCAGATGAGGTCCGCGTTGCGGATGGTGCTGAGGCGGTGTGCGATGACCAGGGTGGTGCGGTTGTCCATCAGGCGATCCAGGGCCTGCTGTACGAGGGCTTCGCTTTCGCTGTCGAGGGCCGATGTGGCCTCGTCGAGGATGAGAATCGGCGGATTTTTGAGGATTGCGCGGGCAATGGATATGCGCTGACGCTGGCCGCCGGAAAGGCGGCAGCCGCGGTCGCCGACTACCGTATCGTAGCCCTCCTCCATCTCCATGATGAACTCGTCGGCGTTGGCGATTCTGGCGGCTTTGCGCACGTCCTCGAGCGTGGCGCCTTCGACGCCGAAGGCGATGTTGGCGAAGATAGTGTCGTTGAACAGAATAGGCTCCTGGCTTACGGTGCCCATCAGCGAGCGAAGTTCCTTGACGTCCAGCTTGCGGATATCGGTGCCGTCGATGGTCACGCTGCCGGCTTCGGGGTCGTAGAAGCGGGGCAGCAGGTCGGCCATGGTCGATTTGCCCGAACCCGACTGTCCGACCAGGGCCACAGTATGGCCCGCGGGAATTTCGAGGTCTATGTCGTGGAGCACTTCGGTAGTGCCGTCGTAGCTGAAATTCAGGCTGTTGTAGCGTATGCTCTTTTTCAGGGCAGGGAGTGCCTCGGGCTTCTCGGGGCTCTTGATGGGATTCTCGGCGTTGAGAATCTTATCGACGCGCTGCATGCTGGCCAGGCCTTTCTGAATCGAATATGCGGCCTTGGAAAGGTCCTTGGCGGGGTTGATGATGCTGTAGAAAATCACCATGTAATATATGAACGAGGGCGCCGAGAGGCCGCTGTGGCCGCCTATGATCAGGCTGCCGCCGAACCAGAGGATGATTGCGATGGCGGTTGTGCCGAGAAATTCGCTCATAGGGTGCGCCAGGGCCTGACGCCGGGCCACGCGGTTGCTCAGCCGGTAGAATTCTTCGTTCTCGCTGAAGAAGCGCGTGCGCACGCGGTCCTCGGCGTTGAAGGCCTTGACCACGCGCAGGCCGCCCAGAGTTTCCTCGATAAGGCTCATCAGCGTGCCCCATTGCGTCTGCGCCTCGAAGGAAGTGCGCTTGAGGCGCTTGCCGACCTTGCCCATCACGTAGCCCGCAATCGGCAGCAGGATGAAAACGAACAGCGTCAGCTGCCAGGAAATCATCAGCATGGTGCTCAGATAGACCACAATCAGGACGGGATTCTTGAAAATCATGTCCAGCGAAGCCATCACCGAATTCTCGATTTCAGCAACGTCGCCGCTCATGCGTGCCATCACGTCGCCCTTACGCTCCACGGTGAAGAAGCCGATGGGCAGGGCCGTAATCTTGCGGTACATGAAGTTGCGCAGGTCGCGCACGATGCCGAAGCGCAGCGGGATGATGTAGTACGAGCTCAGGAAGGTGGCGCCGGTCTTGAAGCCTGTCATGATAACGAGCGCGGCGCCCAGCAGCGCCAGCGTCCACGAGGAGCCGAGTGCATTGATTGATTCCTGCGTATAATAATAGAAGTCGTTGACAGCCACGTCCTTGAGCGAGGCTTCGCCGATATGCAGGTATTCGTAGGTCGCCGTGTTGATTCCGAAGAGCATCTCCAGAATCGGGATTATCAGCGCGAAGGAGAAAAGCGTTAGGAAGGCGCTCAGCAGATTGAAGAAAATGTTGAGGGCCAGGTATTTTGAGTACGGCGGTACGAAGCGGTACAGAAGTCGCAGGAAATCTTTCATAATTCGATAATTCTCGGGGGCTCGGGCGGCAGCGCGTCGTTGCCGAGGCGGAGGCGCTGCGGGGCGGGATAAAGGTTGTTGGCGCGCGCTCCGACGCATTTGGCCAGACCGAGGGGCCAGCCGTCGAAGGAGGGCAGGATATAGCCGCGGGGCGTACCCTCGGGGAGGTCGGTCATGGCTTCGCCGCGGAGGTAGGACATGGCGGCGCGGTAGGGGAGGTCGACGGTCGGTATGGCGCCGGGACGCAGGACGGTGCTCAGTGCCAGCTCATGCGTCGGCGCGGGCTCGCGTCCCTTCATTTCCGCAACCGGCAGGCCGGCGCGCAGGGTATTGGCGCACCTGCGGAGTCGTGTCGCAAAGGCCGCGTGTGCCTTCGGCACGGCCTCGATGGCGCTGCCTGTTGTCAGGGCCGTATATTTTTTGGGCTCGGAGAGATAGGTATTCAGGAATTTGCGGGCGGCGGCATCCTCCCGCGGCGCGGCGGGGTAGCGGGCGGTGCCTGCGTCACCTGGCTTGCGAACGGCGGCCACGAAGAGGCCTTCGCCGCGAACCTGGCCGGGGAAGAAACGGCAGGCGCTGACGCCCGGCATTACCGACGGCCTTACACCAGGCGCTCCGGCAAGGTCGAGGGCCACGCTTTCGGCGCCGTAAGTATCCATGAGCCAGCGGATATTCTCCTCATCCTCGTGGATGTTGAAGGTGCAGGTGCTGTAAAGAAGATATCCGCCGGGGCGCAGGGCCGTCCAGAGCGCGGCGAGGATATCCTTCTGCAGGGCAGCGCACTCGGCCACCAGGCGCGGCGACCACTGGCTGACGGCGACTTCCTCCTTGCGCATCATGCCCTCGCCGGAGCAGGGCACGTCGGCGGCGATGATGTCGAAAGCATCGGGCATCTTGCCGAATACCTGTGCCGGACCGCGGGTGATGGCTACGTTGGCTGCGCCGCGGCGGCAGATGTTCTCGGCCAGGATGTTGGCGCGGAGCCTGTCGGCCTCGTTGGCTACGATGAAAGCCTCCCCGCCTGCCGCCTCGAGAATCCCGAGGGTCTTGCCGCCGGGAGCGGCGCAGGCGTCGAGAATCCGCAGTTCGCCCTGACCGCCGCAGAGCCCTACGAGCTGGCGCATGGCGGCCTCTGTGGCCATCGACGAGGCCTCCTGGACGTAGTAGCGCCCCTGGTGCCAGGCCGGGTCGGCGGCGAAAAGCGGCCGCGAGGTCAGGTAGAAACCTTCGTCGCACCAGGGCACGCGCTCGGCCTCGCCGGCTATCGCGGCATCCTTGGCGCCGTTGAGGCGCACGGCCACGGTCGCCTCCGTGCCGGCCAGGGCCTCGGCGAGGCCGTCGGCGCAGCTTCCGAGCATCGATAGCTCCTGGAGGAATTGCGGTGGCAAGGTGCGGTTCATCGGGTGCGGTATCTTGGTTGTTGGTTTAGAGACGTGCGGCGAGAATAGCCTGTACCTCGTCGCGGAGGTAGGGTACATCGACAACGTAGGGCCGGTCGTAGTCGGGATGGAAATTCCCAAGGTGGCCCGAGGCGGCGAAGATGCCGTACTCGCTTTCGAGAATATAGCGGTAGAGGCTCAGCTGGAGGGCGTAGTGGTGGTAGACGGTGTCCGGGATGTGCCAGATGGGAGCGTGGGCGTGCTTGCCGTAGCGGTCCTCGGTAATGGGGCACCCATCGCAGTCTACAATCTTCGAGCTGCGTTTCCAGTCCCAGATCGCGAAGCCGCTGCCGTCGAAAGCCAGGAAGTCCAGAGTGCCTGCAATGCGGTATTTCTCGCTGAAGATGCGCCATTCGGAGCGGTAAGGCCTAAGTTGTACCTTTTCGGCGAATCTGAGGAAATTGCGGAAGGCGCCGTCGGCGAGCGCCTCCTCCTCGGGTTCCTCGCCGAGGTAGTGGCGTTCGATGCGGTCGTGCATCCGCGTGCCCTTTTCGCGTGCCGCGCGGCCCTTGGCTTCCCATTCTGCTTTCAGCACATCGGCGGGGCGCTCGGGAGTGGCTTTGCGGCGCGCCCAGTAGTCGGCGTCGAACTTGTCGAACAGGTCCTCGACCACGGTGGTAACGCTTTCGCAGAGCGTCTGGCGGCCGTCGGTGCCGATGGCCGTGTACATATGCCTGACCGCATCGAAAAGAATGCGGCTGTCGCGCTGGTGCCTGTGCTCGTCGTTATAGCTCATGCCGGTGCTTGCGGATGCTAAAAAATCCAAGCTCAACCGGTATTGCCGGGTGCGCTTGGATTGGCTTTCCTGGTAGTCTTACCAGGATTCGAACCTGGAAACTCAGCTCCAAAAACTGATGTGTTACCATTACACCATAAGACTAACATGTCGCCCAACCCCCGCGGGGGCTTAAGCGATGCAAAATTACGCAAAAAATGCCGTCCTGCAAAATTTTTTGAAAATTTTGCCCCGCCGGCATTTGTGCTTTTGGGATTTTTAATTAATTTTACGCCCATACCTCTAATTGACATAAACACCCGCATCACCTGCCTGCATAAACACGACATATCACCTATCAAATACCTCTAAAACTTCACAAAACAACTACTGCAATGTTTATCGGCATTCCAAAAGAAATCAAGAACAACGAGAACCGCGTAGGCATGACGCCCGCCGGAGTCCATGAACTCACAGCCCACGGCCATCAGGTATTCGTCCAGCACACCGCCGGCGAAGGCTCCGGCTTCAGCGACGACGAATACATCGCCGCCGGCGCCACCATCCTCCCGACCATCGAGGACGTCTACGCCAAGGCCGAGATGATCATCAAGGTCAAGGAACCTATCGCTCCCGAATATCCCCTGGTGCGCAAAGGCCAGCTGCTGTTCACGTATTTCCACTTCGCCTCGGACCGGGCCCTGACGGAAGCCATGCTCGCCTCCGGCGCCACCTGCATCGCCTACGAGACCGTCGTCGGCCGTCAGGGCGGTCTGCCTCTGCTGATTCCGATGAGCGAGGTCGCCGGCCGCATGTCCGTCCAGCAGGGCGCGCGCTTTCTGGAGAAACCCCAGGGAGGCCGCGGCGTCCTCATGGGAGGCGTTCCTGGCGTCAAGCCTGCCAAGGTGCTGATTATCGGCGCCGGTGTCGTCGGCCGCAACGCCGCGCTGATAGCCGCCGGCATGGGCGCCGACGTGACTATAGCCGATGTATCGCTGCCTACGCTGCGCCACGTAGCCGACACGATGCCCGCCAACGTCCGCACCCTCTTCTCCTCGCGCCATAATCTCGAGGCCGAACTGCCGACCACCGACGTGGTCATCGGCTCCGTCCTCATCCCCGGTGCCAAGGCTCCCAAGCTCATTACGGCCGACATGGTCCGTCTCCTCCGTCCGGGTTCTGTGATGGTCGACGTGGCCATAGACCAGGGCGGCTGCTTCGAGACATCGCACCCCACGACCCACTCCGATCCGGTCTATACCGTCGACGGCGTAGTCCACTATGCCGTGGCCAATATCCCGGGCGCCGTGCCCTATACCTCGACCCTGGCGCTGACCCACGCAACCCTGCCTTACGCCCTGCGTCTGGCCGACAAGGGCTGGCGCGCCGCCTGTGCCCAGGACCCCGGGCTGGCGGAAGGCGTCAACATGGTCGACGGCAAGATTACCTACAAGGCCGTGGCCGAAGCATGGGGCTTGCCGTATACCGAACTGAAACTCTAACATCCGCGCCGGCCGAACCGGCGCGTCCACAGTTTTGTTAATTCAGTGGCGGGGTGTGCCGAGCGCCGCGCCACTGAATTTCATCCACGATCAGCTTATTACGCTTATGAGAAACCTCTACCGCATCCTGCTTTCCGCAATCGCTCTTGCGGCTCTTTCCTCCGGCGCCTTTGCCGAAATTCCCGCAGGCTACTACAATTCCCTGAAGGGCAAGAAAGACGGCGAGCTCAAGACTGCCGTCCACAACATCATCCGTAATTTTACCGAGGTGTCGTCCTACAGCGACCTGCCCCGGTATTTCCGCTATACGGACGTCTATCCCGAAAGCAACCGCTGGTGGGACATGTACTCGGACATTCCCCTGTACGCTCCCTCATTCAACGGCCTCAACCGCGAGCACTCCTTCCCGAAGAGCTGGTGGGGCGGATCGACAAGCGTATCGGCATATGTGGACCTCAATCACCTCTATCCGTCGGAACGCGCAGCAAACACAGCCAAGAGCAACTATCCCCTCGGCACCGTCGACAAGACCCAGACCGTCAAGTTCGACAACGGTGTGTGCGCCGTCGGATATCCGGTGCGTGGTGAGGGCGGAGGCGCCTCGAGCGTATTCGAGCCCGCGGACGAGTACAAGGGCGACTTCGCACGTACCTATTTCTATATGGCTACGTGCTATCAGAACCTGACGTGGAAGTACACCTACATGGTAAGCGACAACACTTACCCGACTCTCAATACCTGGTCAGTAAAGCTGCTGCTGGACTGGCACCGCCAGGACCCCGTAAGCCAGAAGGAAATCGACCGCAACGAGGCCGTCTACGGTTTCCAGAACAACCGCAATCCCTTTATCGACATGCCCGAGCTCGCCGAGTACATCTGGGGCACCAAGGTCGGCCAGCCCTTCCAGCCCGGCTCGGTAATCATTCCGCCTACGGGTGACCCGCAGCTGCTGGCCCCGACTACCGGCATGACCCTCGACTTCGGACAGGTAGCCATCGGTCACAGCACCACCACGCGCCTCTTCGTCCACGGTCAGGACCTCCAGCACACCATCGAAGTGCTCCTCTATACGGCCGACGCCGCCATGTTCTCCGTCAATACCGAGTCCATCCCCGCCAACCTGGCCAATTCCGAGGCCGGCTACTGGCTGAACATCACCTATACCCCTACGGCCCTCGGCCAGCACACCTCGCGCGTACTCCTCAGCGGCGACTTCAAGGGCTCGCGTGGCGTCGCCCTCCGAGGCGAATGCCTGCCCGTACCGGAGCTTACCGCCTGCACAGCCACCGCGCCGACCGACATCCAGTCCGACCGATACACCGCCAACTGGACCGCTCCCGAGGGTGAGATTATCGACTACTACATCGTGACCCGCACGCAGTATATCGGCGGAACGGCTGTCGACGAGGAACTCCCCAGTGAGGACAACTATCTCGAAATCACCGGCTTCGACCGCAGCGACAGTGAGGCCTACGCCGTACAGAGCGTCCGCCTGGGCGTCCGCTCGCCGATGTCGAACGTGGTGTTCGTCAATCATTCCGGCGTAACCGGCGTCGAAGTCGAGGAACCGCTGCAGGTACAGAGCTTCGAAGGCTTCATCCGCATCGTCTGCTCGACCATGCAGGAGGACTGCCGCGTCTACGACGTGGCCGGCCGCCTCGTGGCCGTGCCCGGCGTAGTGGAGCAGAACACCGACATCGAACTCCCCGTCGGCGTCTACTTCATCACCACCGCCACCCACCGCACACCCGTCAAGGCAATCGTACGCTGATGGCAGGCCGGCTTGAACGTTTCGTGCAGGCCCAGGCCAACAGCTACGACAGCGCCCTGAGCGAAGTGCGCCGCGGCCGCAAGGTGTCGCACTGGATGTGGTATATCTTCCCGCAGGTCAAGGGCCTGGGCCATAGCCCCACGGCACTCTACTACGCGATTGCGGCCCTGGACGAGGCGCGCGAATACCTCGCGCACCCCGTCCTGGGGCCGCGACTGCGGGAAATCACGCAGGCAATGATCGACTGCAACGCCGGCGCCGACCTGCGCGGCGTCCTCGGCTACCCGGACAACCTGAAATTCTGCTCCTGCATGACCCTCTTCGACCTCGCGGCTGACGACGACCTCTTCTCCCGCGCCCTGGCCGCCTTCAACCTCGCCCCCGACCCCCTGACCCAACGCCTGGTATAGCGCCAAGGCCTTTTCGCGTCTTTCCATCCTTTGGCTCTGGGGTGCGGTTTATCTGTCGAATTCCTGGCCGGAGGCGGAGAGGCGCGGCTGAGGATCGTAGTGGGGGTTGAGGAGGTCGCGGTCAGGTCTATAGTGCGGGCTGGCGGGGTCAGCGAGGCCTAAGACCATGTAGCCGAGCAGGTCGATGGTGCCGTAGCGCCGCGTGGCTGCCTGGCGGATTCTCTCGGCTTTTTCGGGGTAGAGGCGCTGGAACTCGTCGGACATCCATATCATGAAGGGAACATGGAACTGGCGGTCGACCCACGCCG
>USGZ01000024.1 GCA_900554265.1 uncultured Porphyromonadaceae bacterium | reverse complement strand
CCCCGACACTCGACCCTACTGGTTTTCCCGAATATTCTTGATTATTCTTGATTAATCGGGAATGTGGGTGCGAGACGCGCCCACGGCCCCCTGCGCGGGAAGCCTTGACAGCCAAACCAAATGTGCTCGCCCGTAGGGATGCACGCTCGTGCATCCGCTCGTAAGGCGTTGATAATCTGCGGATGCTCCGGGGAGCATCCCTACGGGTCGCGGTTTGCAGACCCCATGCGTGGCCGGCTATTTTAGGAACAGGCAGGCGTCGCCGTAGCTCAGGAAGCGGTAGTCGGAGGCGAGGGCGTGGTCGTATACGGTGCGCCAGCGGTCGCCGCCGAGGAAGGCCGATACGAGCAGCAGCAGCGTACTCTTGGGCTGATGGAAATTGGTGACCATGCCGCCGACTATGCGGTAGGCGTAGCCGGGGGCTATGATGATGCGTGTGCGCGCCACCAGCTCGCTCTCGCCAGCGGCATCGAGGTGGGCGACGAGCGCCCGGAGCGCCTCAGGGGCGGTCATGGCGTTGGCGTCCGGCTCGTAGGCGTCCCACTGCCCCACTTCGCCCGTCCAACGCCCGGCGGCCATGAGCCGGCCGATATGGTAGAGGCTCTCGAGCGTGCGCACCGAAGTGGTGCCGACGGCGATTACCGGCCGGCCATGGGCGATGTGCCCGGCCAGCTCCGCGATGAAGTCGCGGCCCACTGCGATAAACTCGCTGTGCATCTCGTGCTCGCCGATAGTGTCGCTCTTGACGGGTTTGAAGGTGCCGGCGCCGACGTGGAGTGTCACCTCGCGGCGGAGGATTCCGGCGCGGTCGATAGCCTCGAGCAGCTCAGGCGTGAAGTGCAGGCCGGCGGTAGGCGCGGCCACGGAGCCTTCGATATGGCTGAACACGGTCTGATAGTCGGCCGAGTCGCAGGCCTCGGCCTTACGGTTGAGATAGGGAGGGATGGGAATCTCGCCCACGGCGCCGATAACTTCCGAGAACGTCAGCTCAGCGGGCGTCCAGGCGAATTCTATTACACCTGCCTTGTCGCCGCGGCGCGCCGTCAGTTCGATGGTCCGCCCGTCGGGCATGGCGAAAGACTCCGTCAGCGGGCCTTCTTTCCATTTCTTGGAGTTGCCGACCAGGCAGTTCCACGCGCAGGCGCCACGCGCCCCGAAGTTGCTCTCGTAGTCGGCGGCCCGCTCGGGCTCGAGGCAGAAAATCTCTATGCGCGCGCCACCGGACTTATGCATCACAACGCGGGCGTTGATGACGCGGGTGTTGTTGGCCACCATCATGGCGCCGGCGGCCAGAAGTCCGGGCAGTTCGCTGAAAACATGGTCGTCGGGCGTGCCCTCGGCGGCGTCGAAGCGCAGGAGTTTACAGGCGTCGCGCTGCGCCAGGGGATGCCTGGCTATGCGCTCGTCGGGGAGAGGATAATCGAAAGCTTCTATCGAGATTTCGCGTGGATTCATTTCAATACTAAAAGTTTACGGCGCAGTTGAAGCGGATGCCGCGTCAGAAGGGATAATCGTCGGCGGCGCCGGGATTGTTGAGGAAATCGACGTTGGGCGCCGGCTTTCCGGGATTCACGAAAGCCTGGGCGTCGGCCGCGGCCTGGGCGCTGTTGACGGGCGCCACGGCGGTAGCGCTGTTGTCGCTGGCGGCGCGGAGCTCGTAGCCGGAGCTGTCGGCGGTCCAGTTCTCGAAGCGCACGTACTCGTTGCGGAAGCGGAGGTCGACGGTGCCGACGGAGCCGCTGCGGTGCTTTGCGATGATGAACTCGGCCAGGCCGCGTATGTCCTTGCCCTGGCTGTCCTCGGAGGAGTGGGAGTAGTACTCGGGTCGGTGGATGAAGCAAACGATGTCGGCGTCCTGCTCGATGGCGCCGGACTCGCGCAGGTCGGAGAGCTGCGGGCGCTTGTCCTTGTTGCTTCGGTCCTCGAGCTTTCGGTTGAGCTGCGACAGCGCCACTACGGGAATATCCAGCTCCTTGGCCAGCTGCTTGAGAGAGCGCGAGATTGTGCTGACCTCCTGTTCGCGTGAACCGAGATTGAGGCCGCTGCCGGCGGTCATGAGCTGGAGGTAGTCGATGATGATCATCTTGACGCCATGTTCGCGCACCAGGCGCCGGGCCTTGGTAATCAGCTCCATGATGGAGAGCGAGGAGGTGTCGTCGACATAGAGGGGCGCTCCCTGCAGGCGCGACATGCGGTTTGTGAGCTGCTGGAGCTCGAGGTTCGAGAGCTTGCCGCTCTTGATTTTGCCGCCGTCCATCTCGCAGACGTTGGAAATAAGACGGTTGACCAGCTGCAGCGAACTCATTTCCAGTGAGAATACGGCCACGGGATTGTTCATCAGCGCGATATTGAGCGCCATGGAGAGCACGAAGGCCGTCTTGCCCATGGCCGGGCGGGCGGCGATGATGATAAGGTCCGAGTTCTGCCAGCCGTAGGTAATCTTATCGATGGCCGAGAAACCGCTGGAAAGGCCGCTGAGGCCGCTCTCGCGCTGCCCGGCGAGCTGTATCTGCTCGATGGCCTTGTTGAGCAGCGGGTCGATCTGCTGGACCTGGCGCTTGACGTTGCGCTGGGCGATTTCGAACAGACGGCCCTCGTAGGCCTGCATAAGTTCGTCGACATCCTCGGTGCCGTCGTAGGCCTGGTCCTGGAGTTCGGAGGCAAGGGCGATAAGCTGACGCGCCAGGTGCTTCTGTGCCACAATTTTTGCGTGGAAGGCCACGTGTGCCGCCGAGGCCACGTTGCTGGTCAGCTGAAGCAGGTAGGGCGCGCCGCCTACACCTTCGAGCGTCTGCTCCTGGAGCATCTGGTTGCGCACGGTCATTATGTCTATAGGCTTCTGCTGCAGTCCAAGGGTCTGGATTGCCTCGTAGACCTTGCGGTTGGCCGGCTCGTAAAACGATTCCGGGGTAATGATTTCGCAAACCTGCGGGAAGGCGTCGCGCTCGAGCATCAGCGCGCCGAGCACGGCTTCCTCCATGTCGACGGCGCGTGGAGCCATGCGCCCGGCCACATCCGGCACACGCGCCTCGGAGTCGAAGCGCTGTGAGTTCTGGCGGCGGTAGTTATTGTTGGCTGGCATTGTGATGATGGCTTAGGGAGGGGGATGAATCAGCGGCGCGCCTTGTCGATGAGCGTCTGCGTGGGCACGAAGTAGATTTCGACGCGGCGGTTGCGGGCGCGGCCGGCAATGGAGTTGTTGGCGGCTACGGGCTCGTCGAAGCCCAGGCCGTAAGGTATGATTCCGGTCTCACGGTCGCCGTCGAGGGTGTAATAGTAGTCGTCGATGGCGTTGGCGCGGTCGGCGGTCAGACGGTCGTTGTAGAGTTCGTCGCCTGTATCGTCGCTATGTACGGCGATGATTACCTTGTAGTTGTCCGTCCGGCGGATATAGGGTGCCAGAGGGCGGAGGATTTCGGCGGCGTCGGCGCGCAGCTCTGTCTTCCCGGCGCCGAAAAGCTTTACGGCAGGGACGGTGACCACGGCCACCTGCCCGTCGCGCACGGCCTGGACTGAGTAGCCGGCGCCGCGGAGAGTGCGGACAAGTGTGCTGATGTTCGATACCACGCCATGCACGGCCTTGTTTGGCACAGCGGGATGTCGGATATTTTCCTCGATGCTTGCGTTCAGGGGGTCGAAATCTACGGCGAGGGCCGAAAGCATCGTCGCGAAGGCGAATATGGAGAGAAGTATGCGCCGCGCGGTCATATCAGGGAGTCCTCGTAGTCTATCTCGCTTACAACCATTTTCACCAGCTGGTCTGGCGTAAAGCCGCACTCGGGGCCGTTCTTGGCCAGATGCTTGCCTACGTATGCGGCGATGGCGGCGGGGTCGTCGTCGCCGTCCTCGTCGAGGTCGCTCATGTTGAGCTCGCCGTGGCTTTCGTAGTAGTCGTATATGAGGTCGAGCACCTCGCAGGCGCTGTCGCGCAGGTTCTCGTCGGCCTTGTCGGCTCCGATGGCTTCGAGCATCAGCCCGACGGCCTTGGTTTCGTCAAATTCTTGCATTGATTATGTATTTGGGAGAGTTAAGTCAGATATCGAGCAAGCCCTCGGGCAGATTCATGGTGATTGTCTTCGCGTCAGGGTCCACGCCGAGGAAGAATTCATCCGCCGCCGGGATGTGGAGGAGCTTGCCGGAGGGGTCGCGGACGAGCATGAGCACGTTGGCGGTGCTGTCGTCGAAGTCCTCGACTACGCCTATCCGGCGACCGTCGCCAATGACTGCGAATCCGGTCAGGTCCTCAAGGTAGAAGCCCTCGGCATCGTCGCCGGCGACGTCCGCGGACAGGTCCTGGCGGCGCACGTAGAGGGTCTTCCCGGCGAAGCGGGCGGCGGAACTGTCGCCGTCGACGCCGTCGAGCGTCAGCAACACGGATTCGGGCCCGCGGCTGCGGCAGCTATCCACGAAGAAGGGAACTTTCAGGCCGTCCATGTCGAAAAACACGCACGGCACGGCACTCAGGTCCACGTCCTGGTCCTCCAGAACGACGTTCAGCTCGCCGTGGATGCCGTGGGTCTTGACGACGCTGCCTACGGCGCGTAGCTCCCGGGCGGCAATCATTTCTTTTTCTTCTTTTTGCCGGAGGGCGTCGGGGCCTGGCGGAATTCGGGCAGCGTGGTGTCGGCGGTATCGAGGCGGATGTTGCCGTGGCTCATGTAGTAAAGGTCCTCGAAGACGGTGCGGTCGTCGACATTGTCGCGGTTTTCCTCAAGCAGTACCTTCTTCATCTGCGTGGCCGTGAGCATTACCAGGGCGTCGCGCTCCTCGCCCTCGGGCATCGAAGCTGCGATGTCGATGAGGTGGCCGATGTACTTGCCATAGATGTGGTGGCGCAGGTCCGAGGGTTCGGGCAGCGGCAGTGGGTCGGGACGGTCCTCGAACACCGCCGGATTGACCGGCTCGAAAGGCAGGTCGACGTCCAGGCGGAAGTCGCTCATGATGAGCACATGGTCCCAGAGCTTGCGAATGTATTCCTGGCGGTCGCCCGTCGGGGGAAAGAGCGTGAGCATGGTATCGACGATAGTCTCGGCGCAGCGGGTGCGCTCGTCGCGGTCCTCGATTTCCACGGCCCTGTCGACCATGTTCTGGATATTGCGGCCGTACTCGGGTAATATCAGGGGTTTGAGGTGGTTGGTATATGTCAGCATTGCTTGTTTCAGAAAAATTATTTC
This sequence comes from uncultured Porphyromonadaceae bacterium, assembly GCA_900554265.1. Taxonomy (GTDB): domain Bacteria; phylum Bacteroidota; class Bacteroidia; order Bacteroidales; family Muribaculaceae; genus CAG-873. The sequence goes on along the minus strand of USGZ01000024.1, from coordinate 5,809 downwards.
ACGGTGGTTATGGCGATGGCGTTGAGGCGGTGCTCGAGCTCTGTGCTGCTCACGCGGGTGCTCAGCTTACCGCGGTAGGCTATCGAGATATTGCCGGTCTCCTCACTGACCACAACGGCCACGGCATCCGTCGCCTGCGCTATGCCGAGGGCCGAGCGGTGGCGCAGCCCGAGCGAGCGCGGAACGTCGCTGTCGTGACTCACCGGCAGGATGCACCCTGCGGCTTCGATACGTCCGTGGGCTATGATCATGGCGCCGTCGTGGAGAGGCGAGTTCTTGAAGAAGATGTTCTCTATCAGGCGTGTATTGACGTCGGCGTCGATGATGTCGCCGCTCTTGGCGTAGTTTTCCAGCGAGATGCCGCGCTCTATCACTATCAGGGCGCCGGTCTTGCTCTTGCTCATGCTCATGCAGGCGTAGACCACCGGCATGACCCACCGCAGGGCCTCGGCGTCCATCTCGTCGGAATGGTGCTTGAAGATGCGGCGCAGGAACTGCCAGCGCCGGTGCGAGCCCAGCTCGACCAGAAAGCGCTTGATTGGGTCCTGAAAGAGTATCACCAGGATTATCAGGCCTATGGCCATGAATTTGTCCAGTATCGTGCCGATGAGGCGCATGTCGAAGATTTCCGACGCCAGGACCCAGACCACGATGAACGCCAGCACCCCGTAGAAGATATTGATGGTGCCGGATTCCTTCATCAGCCTGTAGATGTAGTAGAGCAGGACCGCGAAAAGGAAAATGTCGATTATGTCTTTGATGCCGATGCTGAACATATCTTCGCAAAGTTATGAAAATTCTTCGACTTTGCAAACAATTTTCACGGCCTCGACCGCCGGAGCGACGTCGTGGACGCGCAGTATGGCGGCGCCGCGCTCCAGGGCCAGGACGTTGACGGCGGTGGTGGCCCCGAGAGCCTCGTCGGCGCCGATTCCGAGCAGGCGCGTGAGCATGCTCTTGCGCGACATGCCAGCCAATACCGGCCGGCCGAGCAGCTCGAACCTGCGCAGAGCCGCCAGAAGGCGGTAGTTCTGGTCGAGTGTCTTGGCGAATCCGAAGCCGGGGTCGACAATCACGTCGGCCACCCCGAGGCGCTCAAGCTCCGCCAGCGGGCGGCTGAGCTCGCGCACGGTATCGGCGGCCACGTCGGCGTAGTCCGTAAGGCTCTGCATGGTGACAGGAGTACCGCGCATGTGCATAAGTATATAGGGCGCGCGCAGTGCGGCAACGGCGGCGAACATGCGGCTGTCCAGCGCACCGCCGGAAATATCGTTTACAATGTCGGCGCCCCAGCTCCCCACGGCCTTCTCGGCGACCTCGGCGCGAAAGGTGTCGACAGATACGGGAATCTCTGGTCCTACGGCGGCCCGCACGGCCCGCAGGCCCAGGCGCAGGCGCTCGAGTTCTTCTGCGACGGGCACCTCGGCGGCTCCGGGGCGCGAAGAGTAGGCGCCTACGTCGAGCATCGCGGCGCCCTGCTCCACCATGGCGGCGGCACGGGCGGAGATGGCTTCCTCGTCCGTGGTCCGCGAGCCGGCAAAAAAAGAGTCCGGGGTGATGTTCACGATGCCCATCACCACCGGAGTCGTGTATTCGGTGAGTCGTCCGCCGATATTGAGGCTGAACGGTTTCAAAACAGCGATATTCTGGCGTCAGCGGTTGGCGCGCTTACGCTCGGTTTCGTCGAGGATTATCTTGCGCAGGCGGATGTGGTGCGGCGTCACTTCGACGTACTCGTCCTCCTTGATGTATTCGAGAGCTTCCTCGAGGCTGAACACCACCGGCGGCACGATGTGGGCCTTGTCGTCGGCACCGGACGCGCGCATGTTGGTGAGCTTCTTGCTCTTTGTCACGTTGACGGGGATGTCGTTGTCCTTGGCGTTCTCGCCGACCACCTGGCCGGCATAGACCTCCTCCTGGGGGAAGATGAAGAAGCGGCCGCGGTCCTGGAGCTTGTCGATGGCGTAGGCGTAGGCCGTTCCGGACTCGATGGCTATCAGGGAGCCGTTGGTGCGGCGCTCGATGTCGCCCTTCCAGGGCTGGTACTCGAGGAAGCGGTGGCTCATGATGGCTTCGCCTCCGGAGCCGGTGAGCACGTTGCTGCGCAGGCCGATGATGCCTCGCGAGGGAATGACGAATTCCATCTGCACGCGGTCGTCCTTGGTGCTCATGGACACGAGCTCGCCGCGGCGGCGGGTCACCATGTCGATCATCTTCGAGGCGGATTCCTCGGTCACGTTGATTGTCAGCATCTCGACGGGCTCGCACTTGACGCCGTCGATTTCCTTGACGATGACCTTGGGCTGACCGACCTGGAGCTCATAGCCTTCGCGGCGCATGGTCTCGATGAGCACGCTCAGATGGAGCACGCCGCGGCCGTAGACCGTCCACATGTCCTCCTTGGCGCCTTTCTCGACGCGCAGGGCCAGGTTGCGGTCCAGCTCGGCGCGCAGGCGGTCGCCGATATGGCGGGAGGTCACGTACTTGCCGTCCTTGCCGAAGAAGGGGCTGTCGTTGATGGTGAAGGTCATGCTCATGGTCGGCTCGTCGATGGCGATGCGGGGCAGAGGCTCGGGATTTTCGGGGATGGACACGGTGTCGCCGATTTCAAAGCCGTCGAGGCCGACGATGGCGCAGATGTCGCCGTTGTCGACGCTCTGGACCTTCTTGCGTCCCATGCCCTCGAAGGTGTGCAGCTCCTTGATGCGCTGCTTGCTGACGCTGCCGTCGCGGCGGCAGAGGGCAATATCCTGATTCTCGCGGATGGTGCCGCGGTGTACGCGGCCGATGGCGATACGGCCCACGTACTGGCTGTAGTCCAGCGAGGTGATGAGCATCTGGGTCTCGCCGGGGTTCTCCTCCGGGCCGGGGATTACGTCGATGATGGTGTCGAGCAACGCGGTGATGTCGCCGGTGGGCTTTGAGTAGTCCTTGCCCATCCAGCCTTCCTTGGCCGATCCGTAGATGGTCGGGAAATCGAGCTGGTCGTCGGTGGCATCGAGGCTGCACATAAGGTCGAATACCATCTCCTGCACCTCCTCGGGGCGGCAGTTGGGCTTGTCGACCTTGTTGATTACTACGATGGGTTTGAGGCCGATTTCGATGGCCTTCTGGAGCACGAAACGCGTCTGGGGCATCGGGCCCTCGAAGGCGTCGACCAGCAGCAGGCAACCATCGGCCATGTTGAGCACTCGCTCGACCTCGCCGCCGAAGTCGGCGTGTCCCGGAGTGTCTATAATGTTGATTTTATATCCTTTGTAGTTTATGGAAACATTCTTGGAGAGAATTGTTATGCCTCTTTCTCGCTCAAGGTCATTGTTGTCCAGAATAAGTTCGCCCGTGGTCTGATTGTCGCGGAAAAGGTGCCCGGCAAGCAGCATTTTGTCCACCAGAGTGGTCTTGCCGTGGTCCACATGCGCGATGATAGCGATGTTTCGGATGTTCTGCATTGTTTGCTGTCTTCTGTTTCGGCTGCAAAATTACAAAAATTTCTTCAATCTTTACCGGAGTCGCGGGAGTAATTGGCATTATCGGGTTCCGATTCTTGCATATTTCGGCGGAAGATATTAATTTTGCAGTGCGAAATCCCATACGCGGTAGTGGCTCAGTTGGTAGAGCATTGGCTTCCCAAGCCGAGGGTCGCGGGTTCGAGTCCCGTCTACCGCTCTTTTCAAGGCGTCGGAAAATCTGCCTTCCGGCGCCTTTTTATTTAGAGCCGCCGTGGAGGTCGGGGCTCGCTGAGCGGGCTTGCGTCGACGCCATGCCGGAGGATTGAATCCGCCTTTCGATGCCGCGCCCTCATTTACTAAATTATCTTAATTTGAGGGGTGGCTGGAAGTTTTTTGTTACTTTTGTTTGCTGAATTACCTATAAGCAAAACCAGAACTACAGGATATATCATACAGTACTGATTATGAAGCTGAAATTCACTATAGACTACCGCACCAACTGGGGAGAGTCCGTATATCTGCGGGCCGACAGCTCCTCCCTCGGAGGCGGCGACTACGACAAGGCCCTGCTGCTGACACCGAACGGCAGCAAGTGGTCGCTGACGGTCGAGCTGCCGGACGGCGAAAGCCCGTTCTTCTACAGCTATTTCGTCCGCAACGACAACGGCGACGTAAAGAAAGAGTGGGGCCATCCGCGCACCTTCTCGCCCGCTCCCGGCGTCCACGAGTACGACATCTACGACCGCTGGCAGGACCAGCCGATGGACAAGCCTTTCTACTCGTCGGCCTTCGTGGACTGCATATGCCGTCACGAGAAACGCGCCATACCTCTTCTTCCCAGCACCGGCGACGTGACCTTCGAGGTAGCCGCCCCGATGCTCGCTCCGGACCAGGTCCTTGCCATCGCCGGCGACAGCGACGCCCTGGGCAACTGGGACCCCAAGCGCGCGCGCCGCATGGACGACAGCGATTTCCCCAACTGGAAAGTCAGCGTGCCGGCCGCCGGTCTGTCGCGCTTCACTCAGTACAAATTCCTGGTTCTCAACAAGGCTAACGGCGAAGTCGTGGCCTGGGAAGGCGGCGACAACCGCGTTCTCGGCGTCGAGCCCCGCCATGAGTCCGCAACCATTGTGGCGGGCATGCGCTTCATCAACACGATGACCCTCTGGCGCGGCGCCGGCACCGCCATTCCGGTTTTCTCGCTCCGGTCCGAGGACGACTTCGGCGTAGGCGACTTCTACGACCTGTTCAAGCTGATCGACTGGGCCGTCGCCACCGGCCAGACCTTCGTCCAGCTGCTGCCCATCAACGATACGACGATGACCCACACCTGGACCGACTCGTATCCCTACAACGCCAACAGCACCTTCGCCCTGCACCCGATGTACCTGCGCCTGGAGGAACTGGGAACAATCACCGCTCCCAAGCGCAGGAAATACTACGCCGACCTTCGCAAGGAACTCAACGCCCTGGCCACAGTCGACTACGAGCGCGCCAACAACGCCAAGATGGAGTATATCCGCGAGGTATTCTCGAAGAAAGGCAGGGAAGTGCTCGACTCCGACGAATACCGCAGTTTCGCCGCCGCCAACGAATCCTGGCTCATGCCCTACGCGGCCTTCTGCGCCCTGCGCGACCGCTTCGGCACGCCCGAGTCCGACAAATGGGGCGAATTCGCCGAATTCTCCCCCAGGATTCTCGAAAAGGCCATCGGGGAGAACCGCGAGGCCGTGGACCTCAACTGCTACATCCAGTTCAACCTGGACAAGCAGATGCGTGCCGTCCACGACTACGCCAACGCCAAGGGCGTGGCCCTCAAGGGCGACATTCCCATCGGCATCTCGCGCACCAGCGCCGACGCCTGGGTGAACCCGAAACTCTTCTACCTGGACTGCCAGGCCGGCGCGCCGCCGGACGATTTCTCCGTCCTGGGCCAGAACTGGGGCCTCCCGACCTACAACTGGGAGGAGATGAACAAGGACGGCTTCGCATGGTGGAAGGCGCGCTTCCGCAAGATGGCCGAATACTTCGACGCCTACCGCATCGACCACGTGCTGGGCTTCTTCCGCATCTGGCAGATACCCATGGACGCCCTCCACGGCCTTCTCGGCCTCTTCAACCCCGCCCTGCCCTACACCGAGGACGAACTGCGCTACAACTACGACTTCTGGATCAACAAGGACCTGCAGACCTCGCCCTACATCATGGACTACTTCCTGAGCGACTTCTTCGGTCCGTATACCTCGGAGGCCATCGGCCGCTTCATGGACGACCTCGGCCACGGACGCCGCAAGCTCAAGCCCGAGTTCGACACCCAGCGCAAAATCGCCGACTACTTCGCCGCCCAGCCCAAGGACGAG
>USGZ01000023.1 GCA_900554265.1 uncultured Porphyromonadaceae bacterium | reverse complement strand
CGAGGAGCGCATCGTGCGCCCGACCGTGCGTGGCCTGATCGAGGACGGCATCGACTACCGCGGCTTCATCTTTCTGGGTCTGATGGACTCCGACGGCGAGCCTTTGGTTATCGAGTATAACGTCCGCATGGGCGACCCGGAGACCGAGGTCGTCATGCCCCGCATCGCCTCCGATGTCCTGCCCGTGTTCCTCCATGCCGCCGAAGGCGCTCTGACCGAGGCCGATACCGTCGAGGCCGACCCGCGTGCGGCAGTGACGGTCATGGCCGTTTCCGGAGGCTATCCCGGCGACTATGAAAAGGGCAAGGCAATTACCGGCAACCTCCAGCCCGCGGGAAGCATCGTGTTCCACGCCGGAACGCGCACCGGAGCCGACGGCGGCACGGAGACTTCCGGCGGCCGCGTGCTGGCTGTGACATCCCTGGCACCGGCACTGGCCCAGGCGGCCGCACAGTCGTACAAGGCCCTGGAGGACATCAGCTTCGAGGGCATGCGCTATCGCCACGACATCTCGAAGGACGTAGTCCGCTGACGATGAAAGCCGCCACTCTCACGGACCTGTTTCACTCCCGCGCCCTCGCGGGAGTGCTCGCTTTGTGTGCCGTGGTGGCGGCATGGTTCTGGTTTGCCGGAGGCTACACCGTTCCCGTTGTCGGCGACCGCGGCTTCGCCCTGCCATCGGCCAACGAATGGCTTCCCGCCGGCTGGCTGAACTTCGCCGCATGTATCGCCGTAACGGCCCTGACGGTGCTCTTCACGGCGATGATGAACAAGATCCACAACGTGCTGCGCGGCATGACCGGGCTATATATCAGCCTGTTCGCCGTGATGGAAATGTCCGTTCCGGACTTCATGACGCAGCTCTACACCGGACCGGTCCTCGCCCTGACGGCAACGGTGGCGCTGATGTTGCTGTTCGACTGCTACAAGAGCCGCGCCGCCTCGGGACACGTCTTCCTGGTGTTCCTGATGCTCTCGCTTCTCGCGGCCACGCAGTACTGCTTCGCACTGTATGTTCCTGTTTTTCTGATAATATGCGCGCAGATGCGGGCGCTGAACCTGAAGACGCTTATTGCTGCTGGACTTGGCGTGATTACGCCCTGGTGGATGCTGATAGGGTTCGGCATCGTGAGCCTTTCCGACATCCATCTCCCCGACTTCCGGACCATCTTCGCGACTATGGACTTCGGCGACCAGGCCGCTACGCTCGTAAGTGTTGGCTTCACAGCTTTACTCCTCATACTCAGCGTTGTACTGAACATATTCAAAGCCATAGCCTATAACGCGCGCAGCAGGGCCGTCAACGGCTCCATAACCGTGGCCGGACTGTTCACGGTGCTCGGCGCATGCCTGGATTTCAGCAACATTCCGGCTTACGTGCCCCTCCTGAACATGCTCGCCGCAGTCCAGACGGCTCATTACTTCACCACACACCGCTGGCCGCGGACATGGATTCCCCTGGCGCTGATTATCCTCGTCTACATTGCACTTTACGTATGCCAAATCCTAATCTCAACATTATAATCGAGGAGAACGTCCCCTTCGTGCGCGGACTCGCGGACGCATATGCCAATGTGCGGTATCTCGCTCCCGAGGCTATCGACGCCGACGCCGTACGCGACGCCGACGCCCTGATTATCCGCACTCGCACACGCTGCGACCACAATCTGCTCGACCGCTCGCGCTGCAAGCTCATAGCAACCGCCACCATCGGCACCGACCATATCGACCTGCCATATTGCCAGGCACGCGGCATTACGGTTGTCAACGCCCCGGGCTGCAACGCCCCCGCCGTGGCCCAATACGTTTTCGCGTCGCTTCTGGCCGTAATCAACCGTCCGCTGGCGGATCTCACCATCGGTATCGTCGGGGTAGGTCATGTAGGGTCAATAGTCGCGAACTGGGCCCGCTCGCTGGAAATGAAAGTGATGCTCTGCGACCCGCCCCGAAGCCGCCGTGAAGGCGGCCGCGACTGGTACGGCCTCGACGAAATTGCAGCCAAAGCTGATATAATAACTTTCCACACTCCCCTGACACGCACAGGCGAGGACAGGACATTTCATCTTGTCGACGCAGACTTTATCGGCAAACTCAGGCGTACGCCGATAATCATCAACTCCGCCCGCGGGCCGATAGTCGACACCCAGGCGCTGGTCGAGGGCATACGCCGGGGCAAAACCGGACCTGTCGTTATCGACTGCTGGGAAAACGAACCGGACATAGACCCCACGCTGCTGCATCTGGCAGCCATCGCCACCCCGCACATCGCCGGCTACTCGCGCCAGGGCAAGATACGCGCCTCGCAGGCCGCCCTGGATGCCGTAACCACGATGTTCATGCTCCCGCGCCTGACCGTTGCGGAAGCCATGCCGCCGGCACCTGCGCGCGCCGTAAGCGTGGCCGATATAATGGAGAGCTATGACCCGCAGGCCGACACGGCCGTGCTGAAGGACAGCGCTTCGACTTTCGAATACCAGCGCAACCACTACGCCCTGCGCGACGAGGTCGCCGAACGGCGGTAGTCAGGAAACATCAGAAAGTATAGGTAAGGCTCAGGCGCACTCCTCCGCAGGCGAAATCAGGGGTCAGGGAGGAGCTGAGCGACGTGGCCGACGACGACAGACGCCTTGCCGGATTGCCCGCGAAAAGTCCTACCACCTCATTGACCGGATCCATTATGAAGGCTGCCAGCCCTCCGAGAAAACGGGACCCGAAGATGCGGTAGTCGTGGCTTGCGAGATAGCGTTTGGCGATGTAGAAACCCTCGCCAAGGACGCTGCCCACCAGCGGGGTAATGAAGATGTCCTGGATGCTCGGGCGCTCCATGCAGCCCTCGATGCCGAATTCCCAGCCTATGGTGGAGACACAGGCGCAGAACAGCAGGCTCTGGTAGAAATTGAAGCCGTTCGAACGGGCGGCCATGAAGTACACCGCGCCCGCATATGGGTGCAGGATATAGTTGAAGATGGGGTCGTCGCCGTCCCATTCCGGACCTTTGTCGATAACGTTCTGACTCCATCGCTTGTACCAGGGCGTATTCCGGATTGAGGCACGGTTCCAGTTGGTGGCGTCCTCGGGAAGGATTTCGAGAACCGTCAGTGTGCCCAGGTAAGCTCCCGTAAAGATGGCCGCATTGATCCAGAGCCGGTGCCAGTCGGGGGAACTTGTCGTCAGGGAATACGGCAGTTCGTATATGCTCGGACGCTTGCCTCTGGCGCGCGGGAGGCGGAACTGCGTATAAGCGCTGGTATCGGGCCTTGCAGCCTGGCGCAGCCTTTCCGCGGGGAAAAGCACGGCGCCGCAGGTTTCTGCGGTCACGACTTCCGCCACACACACCGTATCGGCCCGCGCGGCGACGGCCATGGAATCCGGAGCGCTGCCTGGCGACGCTGCGGTATCTGCGGCAGCTTCAGCAATAACGGGCGGAAGGACCCCAGCAGGCTCGTCCCCGGCTTTCACGGCAAGCGACATCGCCATGAAGGAGAGAAAAAGGATGATATGTAAGCTGAAACGTGTCATAGGGTCTTGTTTTTCAGCCGGCTCTGCATAATGTTTTCCGGCTTTGTAACATTATAACAAGTGGCCCGGTCTTAAGATTGTTAACAAATCCAATATTTGACCATTATGGCCAGCATTTGACCGACACGCGGCTGTCGCCCCCTCCGGGAAAAGCATTACACCCCAAATACCTGGCCACAGGCACACGCCTAACCCTCTCCCCTAAAATACGCCAGCCCCACGGACGGGCTCGTCCATAGGGCTGGCTGAGAGTGTCGGATTTCCGGAATCAGAAGTTCTCGGCCTTGATTTCGAAGAAGCTCTGCGGATGGGCGCAGACGGGGCATGCTGCCGGCGCTTTCTTGCCCACTACGATATGACCGCAGTTGCGGCAGATCCACATACGGTCGCCTTCGCGGGAGAACACGATTTCATCCTCGATGTTCTTGAGCAGACGGCGATAGCGCTCTTCGTGATGGCGCTCGATGGCTGCCACGGCGCGGAAGCGGCGTGCGATTTCGGTGAAGCCTTCTTCCTCGGCCTCACGGGCCATGCGGTCGTACATGTCCGTCCATTCATAGTTCTCGCCCTCGGCGGCATCGCGCAGATTCTGCATGGTGCCGGGAACGTCGCCGCCATGGAGATACTTGAACCACAGCTTGGCGTGTTCCTTCTCGTTGTTAGCCGTCTCTTCGAAGAGTGCGGCTATCTGCTCGAAGCCGTCCTTGCGTGCTTTCGAGGCATAGTAAGAGTATTTGTTACGGGCCTGGGACTCGCCTGCGAAGGCTTCCTGGAGGTTACGTTCGGTCTTTGTTCCTTTGAGTTCTTTCATTTTGCGTGTTTTATTGTTGGTTTTATTACTTTTCCGTTTCAGCGATACAGGACGGACATAGCCCTTTGTAATACAGATTCACCGTGTCGATTCTGAATCCGTCCGGTGCCATATCTTCCAATATATGGGGCAAGGGCATGTCGAATATCCGGCCGCACTTTCTGCAGAGGATATGTCCGTGCGCCGGAGTGCTTGCCGTATCGAACCGCACGTTTTTCGATTCTATGTCGAGCATGCGGGCCAGGCCGACTTCTTCCAGCGCGTACAGCGTGTTGTAGACCGTAGTAAGTGACAGCGTCGGATAATCCCCGACAAGGGCCCTGTAGACCTCTTCGGCGGAGGGATGGTTCCGCGAGGCCGCGATGTAGCCTGCTATGGCCGCGCGTTGCGGCGAAGGCCTGAGTCCGGCCCGGCGCAGAATATCGGTAATGTCCGTGGGTTGCTGTCGCTTTTTGGTTTCCATACTACTGTATATTGTAATCGCTACAAAGTTATAATAATTCCAACAAACCGCAAAATTTTTCCGCAGGAAAATTTCAACCTTGCTGAAAAATTAATTATGAATTATAACAGTAAGCGAAATCTGCCGATTATCACTTCCGTTCCTCTATGATTCCGTATCAGAATCAGCGCTAAATCACCACCCTTCTGCCGATGGGAACGGCCGTCCCGCGAGAGCCCTGTTTTATTGGTATATGATGAAATCAAAAATCCATTGAGGACTAAAAGATTTTCGGCAAGAAACCACATCGTTATATCATCATATCATGTAGAAAACAACGGGACCGTGTCGGCTTTAATCGACACGGTCCCGAAGGTTTTTTGCGCTAAATCTTTAGAAAACGGTCTTCACTCCGTTCATGATATAGATGCCTGGACGGAGACCGTCGACAGTATTTGCTCCGGCTGAGAGGTGGAGCACTTTTACGAGTATGCCGTCGATACCGAACACTTTTATTTCGCATGCTTTGTCGGAATAGATTATGAGTGTGTCGCCACTGCGCTCGATGCGCAGGCCGGCCCAGTCGTCGCCGATATGATCAACTCCCGTCACATAGTCATTGAGAGGAATATTGATGTCGATTGCTCCATGATCTGCGGGTGCTTCGGCATATACCGAGAAAGGCGATATGTCGGCTTTTGCGTCGTTGTCGGAATCTGTAGCCTCGAGCGGTGCGACACCTGTGGCTGCAAACGATGAGCCTTCCGCATCGAGCATATAGGTAGTGGCTGCGTCGAGGCTGCGGCTTTCGTAGGTGGCATGGAGGGTGTAGTCCGAACCGTTGCTTACGATTTCATCCGGTGTCTGGGCGACGGTACCGTTTTGGGCGCTGAATTTCACTTTGCCGCCTTCGGTGTTGCCGCATGTGCCGACGAGGTATGGTCGGTTGGCTTCGATTGCGGAGGCGAGGGTGAGGTCCGACGCTTCTTCTTCGAGTGTGGCTACGGCATAATCATTACCGGTGAGAGGGGTTCCTGCGCCGGAGTGGAGGGTCATCAGGTTGCCTTCGGCATCGCTCACTGCCGTAGGCGCGAAGGGCAATACTATCGGTCTCCAGTCAGAAAGACCGTTGGTTTTGCGGAGTTCCAGCTCAAGGTTGGCTTCCCGGCCTTCCGGAAGGGTGATCGGGTTGAGGGCGCGGAACGAATATACCGGGTCGATTGAAATGTCGCCTACGCTCTCATATACACGATATTTGTCGGCGCCGTCCTCCACGGTTTTCACTTTCACGCAGTTGGCGGCGGTACCTGTGGCGATTGTCTCGTTCTCGTCGAAATAGATTATACAGTTGGGGTTGAGACCTGCGAAGGCGTCGGGCGAATAGCCGGCGCTCCGAGGGGCGGCCGACTTGACGCGTGCCGCGGGTACTGAGCCGGCGTGGTTGGTGTTAAAAATGATTGAGGTGAGGTTGCGGCAATCGGCAAATGCGTATTCGCCGACTCCCGAAATGCCGGTAAAGCTCAGTGAAGTGAGCGAGGAGCACCCTTCGAAGGCTCTGCTTCCGATGAAGTTTACGGTGGCAGGGACCGCCACGCTCTCAAGGGCGGAGCAACCGCTGAAGGAGCCGTCTTCGATAGCGTCGGCTTGCGGGAGTATCACAGTCCTGACTGTCTTTTTGCCGGCAACGGCGTTGGCCGGCAGGGGAGAAGTAAGTCCGGAGAAGTTGAGCTCTTCGATTTCGGGGAGTTGGCTGATGACGTTGACGAGCGTTTCGCCGTCGATTTCGCCGGCAAACGAAATATTGGTTACGCCGCTTGCTTCGGCCGCATTGATCATGGCGATGTTGTCGGGCGAAAGGGTGGCGCCGTTGCGGGGCACCGTATAGACATTGATGTCGAGATTTGAGTCTGCCGCGTCGATAGTATAATAACCGTCATCGCCCGAAGGGAGGACAACGTCGTTGATTTTGACAACGGAGGTAAGCTCTGAGCTATTGGCGTCGTCCATTTCGATTCTGAACTTTATGGGCATCCCCTCGCGCACCTCTTTGGAAATGAGTTGCGAACCGTCTTCGTCAAGCACTTTTATGTTGTCGGAAGCGCAGTTGAAGTTGATGTCGTAGTGATAAACGACTTCGACTTTATGGCTGCCGCTCTTGTCGAGGTGCCTGTTGGGGTTGTGGTAAGTCAGAGTTATGGAGCCGTCGGCAGCGATTGCGTCGTCGGCAAGAAGGACGCCGTTGTCATATACCTCCACCTTTGCACCGGCGGCGAAAGCGTCGATTCCTTCGGGACGGTTTTCGGTAACTTCGCTTTTTCTGGCGATGTATAGTTTGCGTTCTATGGTTTCGAGGCCGATATTGTCTTTGAGGAACGAAGCGGCCTTGGTGATGTCGAGGTCTTTGTCGGCGGGGAAGCACCGCGAGGCGTCATATTCGAGCGAATATACCGGGTATTGCCCGACGATATTGAAACCGCCGGCTACCCAGCCGTTCGACCAGTCGGCAGATACCTGCGCGTCATACGACGAAGCGGTCTTGGGTGTGGTGTAGGCCTGCAGATAATCGGGGTTTACCACTACTGTCACTTTCTTATTGTCGGGAAGTCCGCTTTTCACGGGATGACCATCGAAATAGTACCAATGACCGACATTATTTCCGTTTTTAGGAACACACGGCACATATAGAGTCTCAAGGGAATTGCAGCCGGCAAATACGTTGTCGTTCAGTCCTCCGCGTGTCTTATTGGAGAATCCTCCAGCATTGTTGGGCGTTTTGCCTAAACTCCATGTGCGCAGGTTGGCGGGCAGACGCAGTTCTTTAATTTTTCCGCATCCCATGAAGCTGTCATCCTCGAATTGAGTGAGCGATTCGGGCAGGATAATCTCTTCGATATTGCAGCCGCGCCTGGTAGTGGAATTATAGAAAGCTTTGCCCGGAAATACATTGTCGAGGCCTGTCGCAGCGGTTTTGTCTCTGTTGTAGACGAATGTGGCCTCCGAGAGGTCGAGTGTGCGTATGTTAGAGGCTATATCATCATTGTCGCGGAAGAAGTTGAAGTCATAGGTATCGAGCTTGCCTACGATTTTGAGTTTTTTAATGTTGCTGTATCTCTGGGCAAACTCCTTGTTTTTTTGACTCCAGCCGGTCGGGGCGTTCGGGTCGTTCCATGCATAATATTGATAGAGATGCTGCCCTTCCTCGAGCACGATAGTGGCTTCGGTATAGGAGACAGGCGGTATGACCTTGACGTCGAAATCGAGGTTTTCCTTGGCGATAAACGAGTAGGTGAATGTCTTGCCGCCTTCGAGCACTTTCTCGCCGTTGATGCTGACGTCGAGGGTGTGCGATGCCGATTTGGGTGTGATTCTGAAAGTGAGGTCGCGGCCCCGGACGGCGCTTGTCACGATGCCCGAGAGGTTTGCTTTTTCTGCCAGATCTTCGGGGAAGGTGAAGTTGTAGACAGGCGTCTGGTTGTTGAGGGCCGGGAGGGCGTCGATCACGTTTTCGTTAGAACCTTTGACGAGCGCCCATGTTTTGTTGTTGTATGATGTGGCGAGCCTTATGAGGTTGCCCTCGCGCACGGTGGCGTCTTTCACGCAGCAGTTCACGGTCATACGCTGGTTTGAGGCGGGGCCGTTCGACCAGTTGCTGACAGGCGATATGAATTCCTTTATCGCACCGTCGGCGGTGGTGAGCACCATTGCCCAGAAGGCATTGCCGGTTGCATCGAACGAATTAATGCGGACATCAAAAGGCACTCCAGGAATAACATTTACGGCATCGGTGAGAAGACCGACGGTGCCGCCATTGTCTGTCAGAATCCAGTGCGAGTCGTAGGGCGCGGGCGCCACGGGCTTGACAAGGTCGAAGTGAAGGATAGTATTGGCGGTCAGAGTCACGCTGTATTTTCCTTCGGCATCGGGTTTGAGGAGTGTATTGTTGGCGTAGACGTCCATGCGGTTGTCGTTGTCGGCTATGTGTTCGGCGGTGAAGACTATTTCCCGTCCTTTCTCATATCGGCCCGGCTCGGTGTCCGACATATATCTTACGTCGCTGTTCTCCATTACGGCAAAAGCGACGTCGGAGGGCGCCTCATATTTCCCGGCCACGAAATTCACGCCGGTGTCTACGTCGGGCTGGTTCCAGTATTTGTCGTTCTTGTAGCGAGTAGCGGAATTCTCGTCCGGACAGTGGACGGTGCGGTCTTTCGGACAGCCGCTAAAGACACACCAGTTGACAAAAACGGGATTAGGATTGAGGACCCATATGTCTTTGAGGCCCGACGAACCGTTGAATACGTTGTACTCGAAGGTTGTCACCGCGGCGGGGATAACGATGCTCTTGATTCCGCACAGGCGGAAGGCGCCGTTGTTGAGACGGTTGACGCTCGATGGCAGAACGACTTCCTGCAGGCTCCAGAGGTTGCGGAAAGCCTCGCGAGGCACTGCGTTGGCCTGGTTGTTGCCGTTTGCGGCAATGCGGGCTCCCGAGAGATCGAGTCGCGTGAGCTTCATGGCGGTGCGTATGAACGTGAAATCGTTGGCATCGATAGTACCGAAGACGGTCAGGTCTTTTACCGTGCCGGCGTCGGCTGCGGAGAGTGTTTCGGAGAGAGTGCCCGGAGTGCCGACCCAGACGCTGCGTTTCTCTTTGACATCGGCGGCGTTCTGAACGTATATTTCTATTTGCTGGTCTTCGAGCACGTTTCTTACGGTATAGTAGTCGCCGGTTTCGCGCGTGAGGACACAGCCGTTGTTTCTCACTGTCACTACGTCGCGGTCGGGATTGGCGGGCACGACGCGGAAACGGTAGTTCCACCCGCGTATCACTCTATCTTCGCCGGTAAATGTGGCGTCGGCAAGGGGAGTGGTGTGACCGACGGTGAAATAGCCCGGTGTGGCGCCCTTGGCCGGGATTTCGTTTGTCGTAGGGAGCTCGCCGGGTACGGGCAGCCAGGTGTCGGCCCCGTCGGCGAGTGTCGCCATGCGGATCACATCGCCGTCTTCTACTGTCGCACCCTCGGGAAGTGCGCATCGGAAGTCGGCATATGCGCTTCCGAAGATAGTCATTGCGTTGAGGCGGAAGCCGACGGGTGTGCATAGCGTGGTCTTGAAGGTGCCGTCCGCTCCGAAAAGCGCCACGGCTATCTTGCCGCCGAAGTTAGAGTAGCTTACGTTTTTGATATTGCCTACTCTGACTGTAAAGGCGTTGCCGGCTGTCAGATTGCCTTCGAGGTCGGAGCTCATGCCGCACTGGCGACCGTCGGCGGTGATGTGCAGGGGCGACCATGCGGCGTTGTTGCCGTTGCCGGGCTTTATGTTATAGATGATGGTGGTGAGGTTGTTGAAACTGTGCGACTGGCTGACTGTCGGATTGAGGGCCGTGCTGACATACCAGCCGCCGGTGTTGTTGCCGGCGGCTCCGCCCCAACCCCAGTTGATGTGGAGCATCCCGCTCATGGGGTCGTAGCCGTCGACCACGAAAGCATGGCCGGACGTCACGTCCTGGCCGCAATAGAGCACAGGACGCGAGGCGCGGATTTCGTTCTCGACTATCCGGTCGAATTCGGCCTGTGTCTTCACCTCAGAGCGCTTCTTGTATGAAACGCCGGGGTCATAGTTGAAATAGTTGACAAGTGCGGCAGGTACTTTCACTTCGTATGCGCTCGAGCCGGAATAGCCGAACTGTGTGCCGATGCTCACTCCGGTATGGTAGATGAGCGTGGCCACGGCGTCGGCCTCGGCCTGCGTATATGTGCCGCGATAGTTGTCCATGCGCATGTTGTTCCAGTCGTAGGCCACGTCGAAGTTTACTCCATTGTAGCTGCCGGTGCCTCTTTCGGGGAATTTGTGATATCGCATGATAATGGCCATGGCAGTGCCTACGCACCCTGCGAGCGGTCTGCCCGGAATCATGTTGTTGAACGGAGCCTCCTGACGCCACTCGGGCGTCTGGAGCAAGATGCGCTGCTCGCCGGCTGCGGCGCGACGCACCATGCGGCGGCGGTTTTCGCGCGATTGGGATTGCTGGAGGCCGGGCACAGCCTTGATTTCGTTTTCAAGACCTTTGAGCATCCATTTCATCGCCGGCGCGAGCGATGCGGCGTCGTACTTTCCTTCTTGCGAATAGCCCAGTATAGGGGCGGCGCAGTCGTCGGCCGACATGATGATGTAGCCCTCGCCTTGGTCTACATTGAACACATAGTAACGCGG